>NZ_FPCB01000048.1:0-44948 GCF_900116815.1 Methylobacterium sp. 174MFSha1.1
CAGAACGTCGTGAGACAGTTCGGTCCCTATCTGCCGTGGGTGTAGGAGTTCTGAGAGGATCTGTCCCTAGTACGAGAGGACCGGGATGGACGGACCTCTGGTGGACCTGTTGTGGCGCCAGCCGCAGTGCAGGGTAGCTATGTCCGGTCGGGATAACCGCTGAAGGCATCTAAGCGGGAAACCCCCCTTGAAACGAGAACTCCCTCGAGAGCCGTGGAAGACGACCACGTGGATAGGCTGGATGTGCAAGCACGGCAACGCGCTGAGCTGACCAGTACTAATCGCTCGATCGGCTTGATCGCTCTCATGATCCGTGTCCGGATCGACACCAACCACAACACGATGAAGACGGATGGGCGTCACAGCCCCTCCACACATGCTTGCCCGAACGCGACGTGCTTGGCCGGTCTGGTGGTCAGAGCGGGGTGATCAGAACCCGATCCCATCTCGAACTCGGCCGTTAACCGCCCCAGCGCCCATGGTACTGTGTCTCAAGACACGGGAGAGTCGGTCACCGCCAGACCTGCCAAGCACGCACACCTTCCCTCTTCACGACCGATCATATCGATCAACGCAAGACACCCCGCCGGACCAACCGGCGGGGTGTCTTGCGTTCAGGCGTCCACGGCGCCCGATTCGTCGCTCAGGGCGCGATCTGCAGGATCGCCTCGACCTCGACCGTCATGCGGTTCGGCAGCGAGCCCATGCCGACCGCCGAGCGAGCATGGCGGCCGGCATCGCCGAGCACGTTCACCAGAAGATCCGAGCATCCGTTGATGACCTTCGGGTGGTCGGCGAAATCGGGCTCGGCATTGACCATGCCCAGAAGCTTCACCACCGCCTTGATCCGCGACAGGTCGCCGAGCGCCGCCTTGGCGACGGCGAGGAGTTGCAGCCCGGCGAGCTGCGCGTCGGCGTAAGCTTCCTCGATCGTGGCGTCGCGGCCGAGGCGGCCGGGGCGGTAGGTGCCGTCGGGGCGCTTGGGGCCCTGGCCGGAGAGGTAGAGCAGGTCGCCGACGATGCGGAACGGCACGTAGTTGGCGACCGGCACCGGCACCTCGGGGAGGGTCAGGCCGAGCTCGGCGAGCTTCTGTTCGGGGGTCACGGATCGCTCCTCGTCGATGGACGTCGTCGGTGCAGCGGGAAACCCGTTGATTTCCCGCGTGGAATCGCAACACTTCCGCCTGCCGGCACCGGCCAACAAGACGAGCGGAACGCCGCCATGTCCACCCCCACCCTGAAGCAGATCCGCTTCTTCGTCGCCGCGGTGGATTGGGGCAGCCTGTCGCGGGCGGCAGCGCATCTCAACGTGGCCCAGCCGGCCCTGAGCCAGCAGATCGCCCAACTCGAAGCGACCTTGCGCAGCGAACTGTTCGTCCGGACCGCCCGGGGCGTGCGGCCGACCGAGGCGGGCCAGCGCTTCTACCGTCACGCCCGCACGATCCTGCGGCAGGTGGACGGGGCGGTGGCCGACCTCACCGGACCGGGGCCGGTCATCGGGCGGGTGGCGATCGGCCTGCCGACCAGCGTCTCGACCATCCTGGCGCATCCGCTGCTGAGCACGATCCTGCGCGACTATCCGGGCATCCGGCCGGAGCTGTTCGAGAGCCTGTCGGGCTACCTGCACGAGCTGATCGCCCAGAGCCGGCTCGAACTCGCGATCCTCTACCGCGACCGCTCTGCCCCCGGGCTCACCGTGCAGCCGATCCTGCGTGAGGAACTGTTTCTGGTGACGAAGGCGGGCGCTGCCACCCCCGCCACCATCACCATGCGGGAGGTCGCCCGTCTGCCGCTGGTGATGCCGAGCCCGACCCACACCCTGCGCACGATGGTCGAGGCGGCCTTCGCCCGCGAGGGATTGTCCCTCACGGTGATCGCCGACGTCGATAGCCTGCCGACCATGCGCCGGATCGCCGCCTCGGGCCTTGCCGCCGCCATCCTGCCGATCTCCGGTCTGTCGGGGCTCGACGAGGCCCAGCGTCCGGCGATGATCCGCATCGTCGAGCCGACCATCACCCGGCCGCTCGGCCTGTGCCACGCCGCCGACCAGCCGCTGACCGGCCCCGCCGCGCTCGTGGCCGACCTGATGGTGGCGGAGGTGCGCCGTCTCGTCGAGAGCGGCGCCTGGGGCAATGCCGTCCTGGCCGAGCCATAAGCTTTCCCGA
Source organism: Methylobacterium sp. 174MFSha1.1 (assembly GCF_900116815.1). Taxonomy (NCBI): domain Bacteria; kingdom Pseudomonadati; phylum Pseudomonadota; class Alphaproteobacteria; order Hyphomicrobiales; family Methylobacteriaceae; genus Methylobacterium; species Methylobacterium sp. 174MFSha1.1. The sequence goes on from NZ_FPCB01000048.1 coordinate 2,166, forward strand.
TAGCCACCCCGGAAAATCCGTCTCGATCGCGGCCGCTCCCTCGGACAGGATACTCCCCAAGCAAGATTCGTCGGGGAGGCACGGATGGCCCGCAGGACGCGCTGGTGGCGACACGCCGCTCTCGACCGGGGCTGCCGATGAGCGCCGCGCCCGCCGCCGACGGGCCGCTCGCCGGGATCCGGGTGCTCGACCTCTCGCGCCTCGTCGCCGGCAACATGCTGAGCCTGCAACTGGCGGATTTCGGCGCCGACGTGATCAAGCTCGAGCCCGACCGGGGCGACCCGCTCCGGCACTGGCAGGATGACGGCATCCCGGCCTGGTGGAAGGTCTACGGCCGCAACAAGCGCTCGATCCGCCTCGACCTGCGCGAGCCCGAGGGCAAGGCGGCCTTGCGCCGCCTGGTGCCCACCGCCCAGGTGCTGATCGAGGGGTTCCGGCCCGGCGTGATGGAGGCCGCGGGCTTCTCGCCGGAGGTCCTGCTCGGATTGAGCCCGAAGCTGGTGATCGTCCGGGTCAGCGGGTTCGGGCAGACCGGCCCGTATGCCCAGCGCCCCGGCTTCGGCTCGCTCATCGAGGCGATGAGCGGGTTCGCGGCCAAGAACGGCTTTGCCGACAAGCCGCCGGCCCTGCCGAACCTCGCGCTCGCCGACATGGTGGCGGGCTTGTCGGGGGCTTTCGCGACGCTCGCGGCCCTGCGCGTCGCGGAAGCTCCCGGCGGCGCCGGCCAGGTCGTCGACCTGTCGCTGCTGGAGCCGCTGCACGCGACCCTCGGGCCCGACGCGGCGATCCACCGGCTGACCGGGCGGGTGCCCTCGCGCATCGGCAACCGGGTCAGCATCACCGCGCCGCGCAACGTCTACCGCACCCGGGACGGCGAGTGGCTGGCGCTCTCGGCCTCGACGCAAGAGATGGCCGCCCGGCTGTTTCGCGCGATCGGCCGGCCCGAGATGATCGCCGACCCGCGCTTTTCCACCAACTCCGCCCGGCTCGACAACGTCGAGGAGGTCGACGCGATCGTCGGCGGCTTCATCGCCGAGCGGGATCTTGACGCCAACCTCGCCTACTTCGAGGCGGCGGAAGTCACGGTCGGCCCGGTCTACGACCCGGCGGGGTTCGCCGAGGATCCGCATGTCAAGGGCCGCGGGGTTCTCGTCGAGGTCGAGGATCCGGAGCACGGCGCGGTGCCGATGCACGCGCCCTTCCCTCGCCTGTCGCGCACGCCCGGCCGGATCCGGCGCCTCGCACCCGCGCTCGGCCAGGACGAGGCCGACATCGCCGCCGAGCTCGGCCGGACGGAGACCACGCGATGAGGCTGCGCTCCCTGCTCTTCGCCCCGGCCGATGCGGCCCGCAAGGTCGAGAAGGCGGTCGGATCGGGCGCCGACGGCGTCATCCTCGACCTCGAGGACAGCGTCGCCCCCGCGGCCAAGGACGCGGCGCGGGCGGAGGCCGTGGCGATGCTCCGCGCCCGACCGGGCACGCTGATCGTGCGGATCAACCCGCGCGGCACTGCCTGGTACCTCGCCGACCTCGCGGCCGTCGTCCCGGCGCGGCCCGCCGCGATCCTGCTGCCGAAATGCACCGCGCCGGCCGACCTCGCGATGCTCGCCGGCCAGATCGACGTGCTGGAGGCCGCCGGCGACGTGCCGGCCGGATCCGCCGGCGTGCTGCTGCTCGCGACCGAGACGGCGGAGTCGCTCCGGGACATGAACTATGCCGGCGTGTCGCCGCGCCTGCGCGCCCTCTGTTTCGGGGCCGAGGACCTGTCGGCGGATCTCGGCATCAGCCCGCGCCGGCCCGACGGCCGCCTCGCGGCACCGGTCGCCGCCGCCCGCGACCGGCTGCTGATCGCCGCCGCCGCGGCCGGCGTCGCGGCGATCGACACGCCGTTTCCCGATCCCCGCGACCCCGCCGGCCTGAAGGCCGAAGCCGAGGCGGCCGCCGCCGACGGCTTTTCCGGCAAGCTCTGCATCCATCCGGGCCAGTTGGAGGCGGTGACCGCCGCCTTCACCCCAGCACCGGAGCGGGTCGCCTGGGCGCGCGAGGTCGTGCGGCTGCTCGAGGGGAGCGGCGCGGGCGTCGCCGTCCTCGACGGGCGGATGATCGACATCGCCCACCTCAAGCTCGCGCGCCGCGTGCTCGCGATGGCGCCCGAGGGGCAACCGGGGGACAGGTCATGATGCGCTTTCCGAAGACCAGCCGTGCCGCCGTGGTGCGGGAGTTCAAGGCGCCGGTCTGCATCGAGGAGGTGCCGGTCCCGCAGGAACTGGAGCCCGGCACGATCCTGACCAAGATCGAGACCTGCTCGATCTGCGGCACCGACGTCCATCTCTGGCAGGGATCGCTCGCCCTCAAGGTCGACCTGCCGGTGATCATCGGCCATGAGATGGTCGGACGCATCGTCGCGATGGGGGCCGGGACGGAGCGGGATTCGGTCGGGCAGCCCCTGCGGGTCGGCGACCGCATCACCTGGACCCACACGGCCTGCGGGCGCTGCTACTTCTGCACAATCGCCCGCGAGCCGACCCTGTGCCAGTACAGCCGCAAGTACATGTACGAGCGGATGGACGTCGCGCCCTACCTGCTCGGCGGTTTTTCGGAGTACGGCTACGTGCTGCCGGATTCCGGCCGGGTGAAGGTGCCCGATTCGGTGCCGAACGAGCTCGCCAGCATGGCGAGCTGCGCCTTCCGCTCGGTGATGAACGCCTTCGACGTCCTCGGCCGGGTCGATCCGACCGACACGGTGGTGGTGCAGGGCGCCGGGCCCCTCGGGCTGCTCGCCACCGCGGTCGCCAAGATCTCGGGCGCGCGACGGGTCGTCACCCTCGGCGCACCGGAGGCGCGGCTGGCGCTCGCCCGCGACTTCGGCGCCGACGAGGTGATCTCGATCGAGACGACGAGCCACGCCGAGCGCCTCGACCGGGTCCGGGCGCTCACCGACGGGCGCGGCGCCGACGTGGTGATGGAGTTCACCGGCCACCCCGCCGCCTTCGGCGAGGGCCTCGACCTCGCCCGCCGCGGCGCCTCCTACGTCGTGGTCGGGCAGCTCGGCCAGGGGACGACGACGATCGCGCCCTCGACCATCGTAGCGAAGAACCTGCGGGTGCTCGGCTCGTTCTCCGGCCAGGCCAAGGCGTACTGGAAGGCGCTGCAATTCGTGGCGAACCACCAGCACGAGGTGCCGTTCCACACGATGGTGACGGGACGCTACAGCCTCGACGAGGTCGATACGGCGCTGAACCGGATGAAGAACTTCGAGGAGATCAAGCCGATCATCGCGTTGTGAGGAAAGCTGTACCGGCGGAGCATCCTGCAGCAGCCCACATCGACATCCCTCGATGTCATCCCGGGGCTCGCCGAAGGCGAGAACCCGGGATCCATAACCGCTGAGGCTGCAAGACCGATCTGAACACCCTCCGCTTCATCCTGAATCGTCGGCGGTTATGGATCCCGGGTTCCGCTTTCGCGGCCCCGGGATGACGATGGAGCTTCGACGAACACGTTCGCGGTCGCGGTCGAAGACAGAAAACACCCGCCCCGCGGCCCCACCGCCAACCAAAAGAACCCTCAGGAGGAACGATGTCGAGCGCCCCCCTCTCGCGCCGCGCCCTGGTCGCCGGCACGCTCAGCGCCGGACTGGTCGGTTCGGCCTTTCCGTTGCGCCGCGCCCGCGCCGCCGAGTTCGTGTTCAAGCTCGGCACCGACGTGCCCGAGACCCATCCGATCAACATCCACGCCCGCAAGGCCGCGGAGGCCATCCGCGCGCAGACCGACGGACGGGTGGACCTGCAAATCTTCTCCAACAACCAGCTCGGCGGGCAGAGCGACATGCTCTCGCAGCTGCGCTCCGGCGCGCTCGAATGTTTCGCGCTGTCGGGCGTCAACGTGCTCTCGACGATCATCCCGACCTCGTCGATCTACGGCCTCGGCTTCGCCTTCCCGGATTACGACGCGGTCTGGCGCGGCATGGACGGGCCGCTCGGTGCGCACCTGCGCGGCCAGATCGAGAAGGCCGGCTTCGTCGTCATGGAGCGGATCTGGGATAACGGGTTCCGCCAGATCACCAACAGCGTGCGGCCGATTCGTGAGCCGAAGGACCTCCAGGGCCTCAAGATCCGGGTGCCGGTGAGCGCGCTCTGGACCTCGCTGTTCCGCTCGCTCGGCGCGGCGCCGACCAGCCTCAACTTTGCGGAAGTCTATTCCTCGCTGCAGACCAAGGTGGTCGACGGGCAGGAGAACCCGCCGGTGATCATCAATACCGCCAAGATCTACGAAGTGCAGAAATACTGCTCGGTGACGAACCACATGTGGGACGGCTGGTGGTTCCTGATCAACCGCCGCGCCTGGAACCAGCTGCCGGCCGACCTCAAGGACGTGTTCGCCCGCAATGTCGACGCCGCCTGCCTGGAGGAGCGCAAGGACGTGGCCCGGCTCAACGCCTCGTTGCGCGAGGAACTCGTGGGCAAGGGCCTCGCCTTCAACGACGTCGACACCGCGCCGTTCAAGGAGGAATTGCGCAAGAGCGGCTTCTACGCGGAATGGCGCAAGAAGTTCGGCGACGAGGCGATGGGCCTGCTCGAAACCGCGGCCGGCAAGCTCGGCTGAAGGCCCCCCTGCCCTCAGGCCCCGTGCCGCCGGCTCCAGAACGGCCGGTCGGCCCAGCGGGTCTCCAGGCCGTACCAGGCCCGCAGATGGGTGTCGTAGGCTCCCGCTACGGCGTCGAGCCCGCGCCGGTACTCGTCGAGCGCTTGAGGCTCGCCGGCGAGGGTCCGGAGGACGGCTTCGGCGCCGGTCAGGGCGGTGTAGAGCGCGTTGAGCAGCCCCTGCGACGAGAGCGGGTCGCAGGCCAGGGCGGCATCGCCGACGGCGAGCCAACCCTCGCCCGCGGCCGCGTCGATCCGCGCGCTGTGCGCCGCGCAGGAGCCGGCCGGGCCGTCGGGCACGAAGCCGGTCGCGTCGAGGATGTCGGCGAGGCCCGGCTGACTCTTGGCGCGCGCCAGAAGATCCGGAGCGTCCGCGGTTTCGACGGCCGCCGGGAGGTCCGCGTCGGTGTGGAAGGCGAGGACCCGGCGCCCGGCCGGCAGGGGCGCGGTGTACCACCACCCCTCGGCTTCGGCCGCCACCATCGTGCGGCGCGGCCCCTCGGCGCCATGTCCGTGGAGCCAGCGGCAGATCAGCCGGTCCTGCCGGGTCCGGCGCCGGCCGAGGGCCCGGGCCACCGGCGAGGCGCGCCCGCCGGCATCGATCACGATGCGGGCCGCGACCGTGAGCGGGCGCCCGTGCCGGGTCACGGTGAGCCGCCAACCGTCGCCGCTGCGCGCGAGCCCGGCGAGCTTCGCCGGAGCCACCAGGGCGGCGCCGCGCCGGGCGGCGCAGGCCCGCAGCCACTCCTCGAAGCGCGCCCGGTCGAGGTGCCAGCCCGGCCCGTCGAGGTCGCGCATCGCATCGACCGAGACCGGGTCCGGCCCGCCCCAGAGGCTGTCGGCCCCCTGGCAGGGGGCGTGGCCCTCGGCCAGGAACGCGTCCCACAACCCCATGTCGCGCAGGAGCCGGCGCGCCGCCGCCGGCAGCGCCTCGCCGATGCGGGCGGGCCGCGGCGCGCCCGAATCGGCCCGGTCGAGCACCAGCGTGCGGCAGGAGGGAGCCAGCAGCGACGCCGCGGCGGCGCCGGCGGGGCCGGCCCCGATCACCACGATGTCGGCGGTGAGGTCCGTCGTCACGGCGGCTCCCGTCTCCAAGCATTGTCCGACGAAGTGGATGCCGGTTCGTCGTAGAAAATGCGGTAAAAACAAAAACCTTTGGGCACTGCACGATCGCGTTGCGATCGTGCAGTGCCATCAGGTCAGCGGTGCAGGTGCGGCGGCAGGCGCCGCACCTTGTCGATGTCGGACAGGTCGGTCACCTCCGGGTCGGGCGTGGCGCTCCGCTTCAGCAGCCGGATGCCGGGCCGCGCCGGGACGGTGAGGTCCTGCACCTCCATGACCGCCGGGAACGCGTCGTCGCCGGGGCCGGGCAGGCTCTCGACCACGCCCATCTTGTCGAAATGCGCGATCATCGTGTTGACCTGCGCCACGTAGGTCGCCGCGAGGTCGAGGGGGGCGTTCCAGTCGGCGCGGCGGGCGAAGGCGGCCTTGCGCTCCGCCAGCGGCCGGCGCTCGTCCTTGACGATGGCGTAATCCTCGCGCGTGAGAACCTGGTTCGGCACCCGGGCCGGCCAGAAGGTCGGCACGTAGGGGTCGTAGGCCTTGGCGTAGCCGGAGCGGCAGCTCGCCGTGTCGGTCTGCCAGGGCACGGCCATCCAGCGGGTGATGCCGCCGGCGATCTGGGGGCCGAGGCAGCCGTCGGGGGCGATCGCCCGCTCGTAGGTCAGCGTCATGCCGTAATCCGGCTCGACCCAGCCGGCCGGGGCGTGCGCGAACCGGAACGGCGCGCGGTACAGGCCGATCCAGCGCACCGGCCAGGTCATCTCGCAGCCCGGATGGAAGGCGTCCGCGAGGCAGAAATCGAGGGCGGCCTTGGTCAGCATGTCGCCCTGCCGGGCGAACGGAACCTCGTCGAGGGTCCGGGGAACCGGCCGCGCCGGGTCGTAATCGGCCTCGAACTCACCCTTTACCCAGAGGCCGAGCTGCTCGAGCTGCAAGCCGCTGAGGCTGCTGTTCTGGCGCGGCGAGAGGGCCGGCGGGTTGTTCATGGCGTCGCCGTAGAGCCATGGCCACGGCACCGGCGACCAGCTGTCGCGGGTGGTCGACGCGAGCGGCATGCCGTTCGACTCGTTCGGGCTGACGGTGCGGAACTGGTTGGCCAGCACCCGGCGCCATTCGCGGTCGGATGGGTCGGCCGAGGCGAGGCGGGCGATCGTCTCGGGCGTGAGGTCGAACACGCCCTTCCAGCCGAAGCCGGCGGCGAAGCCCTGGTTGACCCATTGCAGGCCGGCCATCCGCTCGAAGATCGGCAGGATGTCGTGGGTGAAGGACGGGCGCTTGGGCTTGGGCAGCCAGTGGTTCGCCACCGCGACGTCCCGCATCAGGTCCCACAGCGTGCGCACCGACTTGCGGCACGGGCCGTAATTGGGCGGGGCGACCACGATCCAGGCCGGCTCCACCGGCAGCGACCGGCCGCCGAGCCGGACGGTGGCGGTGACCGGGCCGTCGGCGACGTCGTCGTGCCAGGTGTCGTTGTTGGCGAAGGTCACCGCCATCTCGCCGGTATAGGACGCGGATTTGCCGTGTCCGCCGAGGACGATGAGCCGGCCGGCCTCGTCGGTCCGGATCGACCCGAGCGTGACCCGGGCGCCCATGAAGGTCCCGTCGTCGAAGACCTTCTCCGGATGGTCCCGGCCCGACACCGTGCGCGCCCGCGGGGTGATCGCCAGGGCCGCCCGGTCCGTATGCATCGGGTTGCGCAGGGTGGTGGGCGTCGCGCCCGGTTCCCAGGATTCCGGGATGTCGAGCGCCAGCTGGAAGCCGTACCAAGCCGCCTTCGTGTTGGCGAGCCGCACGGTCCAGGCGACCTCCGCGTCGGAGCCGGTTAGCTCGCGCACGATCGTGCCGGCCTGGTTGAGGCCGTAGACCCGGAACCGCGCCGCTTCGCGCTTCAGGGCTCCGGTGGGGTCTCGGTAAAAGCCGGGCGGCCACGGCAGCGGGTCGGGTACCTCCGGCCCGAGATACCACTCGGTCTCGCTGTTGCCGACGCGGGCGATCCCGATCGAGGGATAGATCGCCGCCTTGACGATCTCGTCGGCGGGAGCGGAGGAACCGGGAACCGCTGTCATGTGGGTCGACCCTGCTGGCGTAAACCGCGCGCTCGTCCAGGACGAATCGGCGAGATCCCAGTCATAGACGCCGCACGCCGCCTTGGCATGCCTCGCTTATGAAATTCAGATTTCAATTATATTTCTTTTTATAAAATTATGCCTTGCAGCGGCATCGATTTTTTGCGTCACACTGATTCGATATGGATTTTATTCCGGGCACTGCCCGGGAGATGGTGAAGATCGAGGTGATTGAGTTGGTCTTGCAACCATCTATTTGTTGTCTTGTTATTACAATAACCACTTAAACTATTTTTATATCGACAATATTATAAGATGACAATGCAAGATGCTGGCTCGCGTCAGCAAGCTGGCAAGTCTCCCTTAGCGTCATCCCGGGGCTCGCCGAAAGGCGAGAACCCGGGATCCACAACCGCCGAGGATGCGAGACCGATCTGAACGCGTTCCGCTTCGTCCTGAAGCGTCGGCGTTTAGGGATCCCGGGTTCCGCTTTCGCGGCCCCGGGATGACGTGGCGGGAATCTCGCCGATCGGCTCGCCCCGATCGGGCTCTTAACGCCGCCGCGATGGACCTTGGGCCTGCCACACTGCGCCGCCACAGGGGCTCACACGACGATCGCGGCCTTCGCCCCGTCCATGGTGAGGGTCACGCCGGTGACGTAGCTCGCCTTGGCGGAAGCGAGGAAGACGATGGCCGCGGCGATCTCCTCCGGCTCGGCCATGCGCCCGAGCGGGATGCCGGCCTCCGCCCGTGTCCGGGCCTCGTCGACCGCGACGCCCTGCACCGCCGCCTCGGCCCGCATGCCCTCCGCCACCCGGTCGGTCCGGGTCAGGCCCGGACTGACGCCGACGACCCGCACGCCGCTGCCGGCATAGGCTTGGCCGAGGCCCGCGGTCGCCAGCATCAGGGCGGCGTTGGCGGCCCCGCCCGCGATGTGGGTCGGGGCCGCGACCTTGCCGCCGCTGCCGATGACGTTGACGATCACGCCCGTGCCGCGGGCGGCCATCCGCTTCACGGCGGGGTCGAACATGTTGACGTAGGTGAAGAGCTTGGCGTCGAAGGCGGCCCGCCAGCGTTCCGGCGTGAGGTCCCCGGGCGGCACGCGCTTCGCGGCGCCGGCGCTGTTCACCAGAACGTCGACCGGCCCGAGCGCCGCCTCCAGGGCGTCGAGGGCGCCGAGCGCCTGGGCCGGGTCGACGAGGTCGGCCGCGAAGCCCGCGACCGGACCGAGCGCGGCGCGGGCGCGGTCGAGGTTGTCGCTCGAACGCGAGACGATCCCGACCCGCGCGCCCTCGTCGAGGAAGGCGCGGGCGCAGGCGAGGCCGATGCCCTTCGAGCCGCCGGTGATCAGCACCACCTTGCCGTCGAGTCCGAGTTGCATCCGCGTGTCCTCCTGGTGTCGTTCGTCCCCGCACTGTCGGCGACGGCGGCCGGATCCGGAAGCGTCCTTGTCAGAATGCGGGTTCGTTCGAGGACCGCCGCCACCTCGTGATCCGTCGCGGCATCGGTCGTGGACGAGCCGTCGGCGCGGGCGGACGGTAGCGGGATAATTCGGCAATATTTCTTGGAAGTTATTCCAAGAAATATTGCCAGTCTCTTGAGAGAATGCACGTCCGCCCCCGGACCTATGTATCAATTACACCACAAACGTGGGGAAATGCCGCAAGTGCCCCGCAAGGCCGGGTGTCGCCGGCCCGTGAAGCGTGCTTAGCCTGTGCCCGTCCCGACCCGCGCTGACGCAAGGCACCGGGCGGGCGGCGATGTTCTCACGCGGAAGTTGTTCCGCGCGATCCGCTTCGTCTCGACGACAATCAAGACAAAATCACCGGGAGGTTGGTGCGATGCCGGTTTTCAACAACACCGTCTACGGCGCAGGTTTCGTCGCGACCGATGACGGGGCGCCCTCGGCCGGGTTCGGCCTCGACGATGTCTCGACCGCGAGCATCACGGTGACCGGAACGGTCGCCAAGGCCGGCGACACGGTCCAGGCGACCGGCATCTTCCCGACCGAGAGCACGTCCACCACCAAGACGCTCTACGCGACTCAGTACGATTCGCCGAGCATGATCCAGTTCACGGACAATCCGGCCAAGCCGACGACCCGCTACGTCTTCTCGAACACGGCGCTCGCTGCGCGTCAGCGCGTCACCTTCGACAGCAACAACACGCCGACCGATTACGCACCGGTCTGCTTCGTCACCGGCAGCCGCCTGCGCACCTTGCGCGGCGAGGTCGCGGTGGAGGACCTACGGGTCGGCGACCGCGCCGTGACGGCGTCCGGCGCCCTGCGGCCGGTGATCTGGATCGGGCATCGCGACCTCGACGGCGCCGGCACCGCCCTGCCCCGGCAGCAGCAGCCGATCCGGATCCGCGCCGGCGCCTTCGGGCCGGGCCTGCCCGCCCGCGATCTCCTCCTCTCGCCCGGGCACCCGGTTCTCGTCGGGGCGGATGCGGACGGCGAGGGCGGGCACCTCGTGCCGATCATGTGCCTGATCAACGGCACCAGCATCGTTCGCGAGCCGGTGGCGGCCGTCACCTACTGGCACGTCGAGCTCGACGCCCACGACGTCCTGCTCGCCGAGGGACTGCCCGCCGAGAGCTACCTCGACTGGGGCGACCGGCCGTTCTTCGCGGAGGGCTCCGACCACGCCCTGCACAACCCCGACTTCGTCGTGCCGGGTCTCGCCGCCCGCTGCCGGCCGGTCGCGGTCGAGGGGCCGGTGGTCGAGGCCGAGCGGGCGCGCCTGTCGGGCGTGTTCGCCGCGTCCCTCGGCGAGGCCTGCGCCTGGGACGAGGCCGAGCGCTTCGCCTGGATCGCCGCCTGACCGGCGCGGACCGCCCGAAGGCGGGGCCCGGGCGGGGCCTCGCCGACCGGCCGGATCCACCGGGCGCTCCGCCCCTCGTGACTTGTCCCCGCCACCCTGAGACAAAGGGGGACAACAACGAAGACACGAGGGAGAGACGACCATGGACCGCGACGATCCTTTCGCCGGACCCGACGCCGCGCGCGCCCGGCGCGACACGATCTCCGATGCGCTCCGCCGCACGGCCCGGCGCTACCGCGACCGCACCGCGCTGACCTTCGGCGAGCGACGCTGGAGCTTTGCCGCCCTCGACCGCGCCGTCGACCGTGTCGCCCGGGGCCTGCTGGAGGCGGGCCTGACCCGGGGCGACCGGCTCGGCGCGCTCGGGCGCAACTCGGACGCCTACCTGATCCTGTGGCTCGCCTGCGCCCGGGCCGGCCTCATCCACGTGCCGGTCAACTACGCGCTGACCGGGCGCGAATTGCGCTACATCGTCGAGCAATCGGGCGCCCGCGCGCTGATCGTCGATCCGGCGCTCGCCGGCAACGCCCGGGAGGCGCTGGACGAGGGGGCGGGTCCCTGGTTCGCCACCCTGTTCGGCGGCACCGGCCTCGACGTGCTGCGGCTCGCGCAGGGCGAGGGTGAGGTCGAGCCCGTCGACGTGCCGGTCGCCGACGAGGACGTGGTGCAGCTCCTCTACACCTCCGGCACCACCGCGGCGCCGAAGGGCGCGATGATGACGAGCCGCGGCCTCATCGCCGAGTATCTGAGCTGCGTCACCGCCCTCGATTTCGGCCCCGGCGACCGGGCGCTCGCCGCCCTGCCGCTCTACCACACCGCGCAGATGCACGCCTTCACCATGCCCCAGCTGCTGGCCGGAGCCGAGACGGTGCTGATCGAGGCGCCGGTGCCCGAGACCTGCCTGCGCCTGATCGAGGAGCACCGCCTCACCTCGTTCTTCGCGCCCCCGACCGTGTGGATCAGCCTGCTGCGCTCGCCCGACTTCGCGCGGCGGGACCTCACATCACTGCGACACGTCTATTACGGCGCCTCGATCATGCCGGTCCCGGTGCTGGAGGAACTGCGCGCCCGCCTGCCCGGCGCGAAGCCCTACAATTGCTACGGCCAGAGCGAGATCGCGCCGCTCGCCACCGTGCTGCGCCCCGAGGAGCACGATGCCCGCCCGGCCTCCTGCGGCCGCCCGGTCTTCAACGTCGAGACCCGGATCGTCGACGACGCGATGCGCGACGTCGCCCCGGGCGAGCGCGGCGAGATCGTCCACCGCTCGCCCCAGCTGATGGCCGGCTACTGGGACAAGCCGAAGGAGACCCGGGAGGCGTTTCGCGGCGGCTGGTTCCACTCGGGCGATGTCGGGATCATGGACGAGGCGGGCTACATCACGGTGGTCGACCGGGTGAAGGACGTGATCAAGACCGGCGGCACCATCGTGGCGAGCCGCGAGGTCGAGGAGGTGCTGTTCACCCACGCGAGCGTCTCGGAGGTGGCGGTGATCGCCCTGCCCCACCCGAAGTGGATCGAGGCCGTGACGGCGGTCGTGGTGCTGCGCCCGGGCGCGCAGGCCGGGGCCGAGGAGCTGATCGCCCATTGCCGCACCGGGCTCGCGCCGTACAAGGTGCCCAAGCGCATCCTGTTCCAGGAGGACCTGCCCCGCAACACCGCCGGCAAGCTGCTCAAGCGCGAGTTGCGGACGCAATACGCGGCTTTGGACTGGCCGGGGGAGGACGGGCGGGGCGTGTGAGCGCGTGCTGGCCGGCTGCGCCCTCGCGGCGGCGGACGCAGCCGGCGGCACGGGCGCGGCGGGGTGGCCGCGCTCGCGCCATGCGCTGATTGACGATTGACGATTTGCAGCAATACATTTTCGTAAAGAGATCTGCCATGGCGACCATCCTGAACGTTCGGAACCCTCGCGCGCATGCGCTCGCCAGTGAACTTGCGCGGCGTCGCAAGACCGGTATTACCGAGGTCGTGATCCAAGCCCTGGAACATGAGCTTGAACGCGAACGCTCCTCGATACCCCTCGCTCAGCGTCTCACCACTCTTGCGGATCGCGCCAGGGCGAAAGCCGGGCCCAATGCACGCCCTGTCACTGAGGCGGATCGTGACGAGATGTGGACCCGTTGATGTTCATCGACACGTCCGCTTTCGTAGCGATTTTCTGCGATGAACCCGAAGCCGGGATCTTCGCGACGTGTATCGAGCGAGCGCCACATCGTTGCACATCGCCGATGGTTCGCCTGGAAACCTGCATGGTCTTGGCAACCCGCATGGATCGCGATCCCGTCGATGTTCAGGCCGATTTCGACGAATTCCTCGCCGAAGCCGGGATCGCCGTCGTGTCGATCAGTGACAGCGTCGGCTGCATCGCCGTCGAGGCGTTCCAGCGGTACGGAAAGGGACGCGGCCACCCGGCACAGCTCAACCTTGCGGACTGCTTGTCGTACGCCTGCGCCCGCGCCTACCGTCATCCCATCCTCTTCAAGGGCCGGGACTTCGGCCACACGGACCTGCAATTCGCGCTCTAGCAGCCGTCCGTTGAGTCTCGATCTCATTGCAAGTGAGCCGCTGCCTCAAGGCCGCAGTTCCTCACCGCCGACGACTCGCGCCTGTTCCGTGGGGCGGACGGTCTAACCACCGCCCTCCTCCCTGCCACGTCCGAACCTCCCACCGTCATCCACAGCAGAGACGAAACGACGCGCGTTGCCCACCTGTTCTCGTGCGTTGACCGGGGCGGCCAAGGTAGCGTGTCGGCCGTGCTCACGCAGGTGATGGGAATGTCCGAGATCCGGAGCTTCGGCCCGCAGGACCGCGCGGCGGTGCTGGAACGTCAGCGCACCCTGAAGATGGCGCGGTCGGCGCATGCCTACGTGCGCGGCAACACCCTCAAATTCTACGAGTGGCTCGACGGCCTGCCCCGCGGCACCCTGCCGGAGGGGCCGGCAATCTGGATCTGCGGCGATTGCCATCTCGGCAATCTCGGGCCGCTCGCCGACGCCGAGGGGCGGGTCGAGATCCAGATCCGCGACCTCGACCAGACGGTGATCGGCAACCCGACCCACGACCTCGTCCGCCTCGGCCTGTCGCTGGCGAGCGCGGCGCGCGGCTCGGACCTGCCCGGGGTGGTCACGGCCCGGATGCTGGAGGAGATGATCCGCGGCTACGCGCAGGGCCTCGGCGTGGGGGAACCCGGCGAGCCGGGTGCCGGCGAGGCCCCGCCGGAGCCGGAGGTGGTGCGGACGGTGCGCCGCCGGGCGCTGGGCCGGCACTGGAAGCAGCTCGCCCGCGAGCGGCTGAAGGACGTCGAGCCGCGGATCCCCCTGGGGCGCAAGTTCTGGGCCCTCGACGCAGGCGAACGCGACGCCTTGCGCGAGGTGTTCGCCGAGGACGCGGTGCGCCGCCTCGTGCTCGCCCTCAACGGGCGCGACGCGGGAGCGGATCTCCGCCTCATCGACGCCGCCTACTGGATGAAGGGCTGCAGTTCGCTCGGCTTCCTGCGCTACGCCGCCCTGGTGCGGATCGAGGAGCCGGAGCAGGGACACGACAAGGCCGGAGGGCACGGCAAGGAGCGCCGGCGCCGCCTGGCCCTGGTCGACCTCAAGGAGGCGGTCGCGCCCGCGGCGCCCCCGGCCCCCGGCGCCCGGATGCCGGAAGACGCCGCCGAGCGGGTCGTCGCCGGGGCGCGGGCGCTGGCGCCGAATCTCGGCGAGCGGATGCTGCCGGTGCATCTCCTCGGAAAGCCCGTGGTGATGCGCGAGCTCGCGCCCCAGGACCTGAAGCTCGACGTCGACCAGTTCACCCGCGAGGAGGCGGTGCGGGCCGCCCACTACCTCGCCACCGTGGTCGGCCGGGCCCATGGCCGGCAGATGGACGACGAGACCTGCGCGGCGTGGCGGGCCGAGGTCACCCGCGGCTGCGACGGCGAGGCGCCGTCCTGGCTGTGGTCGAGCGTGGTCGAGCTCGCCGGGCGGCACGAGGTCGGCTACCTGCAGCATTGCCGCCGCTATGCCGGCCGCCGCGCCGCCTGACGGGCGCTCCCCGCGCTCAATGGGGCGCTACTGCACCAGCGCCCCGTAGAGGAGGTTCTTGAACAGGAAGCGGGTGTGCTGGCGCGTGCTCGGGCCGGCCGCCAGGAAGACGCCGACGATCCCCTCCTTGCGGTCGACCGTGAAGCTGGTGCCGCCGGCCCCCGCCCACATCGCGTCGCCCTTGGAGCCGGGGATCCAGGCCCCGCCCTCGTCGAGGCGCACGCCCCAGCCGAGGCCGAAGCCGTAGCCCGGGCCGGTGGTCGGGGTCGGCGCGCCTTCGAGCCCCTGGAGATGGTTCGACAGCATGAACTCGACCGATTCGCGCGACAGGATGCGCGCCCCGTCGAGCTCGCCGCCATTCGCCACCATCTGGGCGAAGCGGAAGTAATCCTCCGCCGTGATCACCGCGCCGGCCCCGCCGTGGAGGTAGCGCTTGCCCGGATCCTGCTCGCTGCGGGCGAGCTTCCACAGGTCGGCCTTCAGCGGATCGGCATCGTAGGCGTCGGCGAAGCGGGCGGCCTGGTCCGGCCGGAGCTGGAAGCTCGTCTGCGTCATCCGCAGGGGCTTGAACAGGGTCTCGTCGAGGAACCGGTCGAGGCGCTGGCCCGACACCTTCTCGACCACGAGGCCGAGGACGTCGGTGGCGACCGAGTATTCCCAGCGCGTGCCCGGCTCGTAGGCGAGCGGGATCGCGGCGAGCCGCTTGACGAACTCGTCGTTCGAGAGGTCGCCGTTCAGGCTCTCGACGTCGGCCTTCTCGTAGGCCTCCTTCATCTCCGGGAAAGGCGCCGAACCGCCATAGGTGAAGCCCGCGGTGTGGCGAAACAGGTCCCAGACCAGGATCGGGCGCTTGGCCGGCACCGCGACGCGGCTCGTGCGCCCGCGCTCGTCGCGCACCTCCGCGTAGACCTTCATGTCCTTGAATTCGGGGAAGTACTGCGACAGCGGATCGCGCAGGGCGAGCCGCCCCTGCTCGATCAGCGCGATCGCGGCGACCGCCGTGAACGGCTTCGTCATCGAGAAGCCGCGGAACACCGCGTCGCGGGTCATCGGCTTCGTCTTCGCGGAATCGAGGAAGCCGTGCGCCTCGAAGTGGACGATCCTGCCGTTGCGGGCGATCAGCGTCACCGCGCCCGGAATCGTGCCCTTCTCGATCTCCCGGGTGATCGCCGGGGCGATGCGCGCCAGGCGCTCGGTCGAGAAGCCCTCCTGCACCGGCGGCCCGTCGGCGGCGTGCGCGACGCCTGCCAAGAGCACGGCTGCCAGCGACCAAGACAGAGCGCGTTTCGCGGTCCGACCCATCTGTTCCTCCCGATTTTTGAGCGAGCATAGAGCGGGCGTAGCCGATGGACCAGACGGTCGGGCGGCGATCATCATCCCATGCTGTCGCGACGGGCGCGTGACGCCTCTAGGCAGGATTCGTCAGCAGGAGACGCGAAGACCATGCAGGACGATCCGACCGGCCGGACCCTCACCATCCACGAGTCCCGGGCGGTGCCGTGGCTCAGCGTCGCCCTGGGCTTCGGCCCGATGCTGCCCTTCGTGGCCGGCGCGGCCGCGTCCTGGACGCTCGGGGGCGAGCCGGGCGAGGCGGCGGTCACGCTGACGCTGCTCTGGGCCTGCGCGATCCTGCTGTTCTTTTCCGGGGTCCGCCGCGGGGTCAGCTTCCGCACCGAGGGCGGGGCGACCGTGATGCAGATCACCACGATGCTGGCGCTGTTCGTCCTGGGCTTCGGCGCCCTGCTGGCGGTGGCGCTCAGTCGCACCGGGCTCGCCGCCGGGCTGCTGATCGCCGGCTACGGCGCGGTCGCTTTGCTCGATCCGGTCGCCGCCCGGCGCGGCGAGGCGCCCCTGTTCTTCGCCCGCCTGCGCCCGGTCCAGATGCCGCTCGCGATCGCGAGCCTCGCGGCGATCCTGGTGCTGGTCGCGCGCGCGTAAGCGCTACTCGACCGTGTTGGGCGCCACCACGTTGCCGGTCCCGTTATCGGCATTGTCGAGGCTGCTGCCGAACGGGTAGCCGGCATCCTCGCCGCAGGTGAAGCGCCAGCCGTTGCGGGAATTGACCACGATCGGCGCGGCCTGGAAGAAGCCGCGGGTCCGGAAGGTGTTGCCGGTGATCACGTTGTCGGAGGGGGTCTGGTGGCGCACCGTGCTGCCCTCGCCGCAATTGCGGTAGAGGCGTAATCCCCCCTGGCCGCGCAGGGTGAGGCGGTTGCCGGTGATGCGGTTGCGCGCCGAGCCGTCGACCGCGACGAGCTCGCGCGCCGTCTCGGTCTCGACATCGTTGTCCTCGATGCGGTTCTCGGCGCTCTCGGCGTCGAGGTAGAGCGCCGTCGAGACCGAGCGGCCGGCGAGCCGCGAGCCGCGCAACGTCACCCGGGTGACGCCGGGGCCGAGATAGAGCGGGATCGGTCCGGCGGCGACGATGGTCGTGCCGGTGATCGTCACGTCGGTGGGCGCAGCGGCTTGCGCGCGCGCGGTGTGGCCGAGGCTGTGCGAGGATTCGCGCAGGAGCGCGCCCTGCCCGTTCTCGGCCATGCCCCAGATCCGGACGTGGCCGAAGACCTGGCAATCGCGGATGCGGATGGCGGACGGGCGGTCCCAGGCATCTCCAGGGCGGGAGGGCGGCCGGGAGCGGATCGCGATCGTGTAGGCGCCGAGATACGCCTCCTCGCCCGGGCGGCCGAGGCTGGCGCCGGCGCAATCGAGGGTGAGGCCCGACGCCGCCGCGCCCTCGATCACGATGCGCTTGAGCACCCGGTCGCCGGGCGCGAGACGCAGCGAGCAGGTGAGACGCACCTCGTCGTCCCCGGGCGTCGGCGGCGCCAGCAGGCGCGCGCGGGTAGCCGCCTCGCAGGGAACTGTTGCGACGTGACGCACCATGGCCGGCGGATCGGGCGGCAGCGGGGCGAGCGGCATCGGATCGCTCACGCGAAAACGGGCGAGGCCCGTGCGGCCTCGCCCGTTTTCGACGTCACGATGAGACGTGAGGTGGTGCCGGCGCTTACCAGCGCCCGCTGCCCGCGGAGTGCATGCTGCGCTCCACCGCGGCGAGCGCGCTGGCCTCGGCCTTGGCCTCCGTCGGGTGCGGACGGTCGGAGCGCTCGACCAGCTTGCCGTTCCGGCGGATGGCCCACTGGAACTGCCCGGCGGGCTTCGTGATGGGGGAGATTTCGATGGTGTAGGGAGTGGAAGTGCTGTCTGCCATGAGCCCCATATAGGCGGTGGGCGGTCACCTTTCCACCCCGTACCGGGTGAGAGGTACGCGAGGACTGCATGGCCGGGGCGCACGGCGATGTGATCCCCGCTCCGCGGTGCATGGGAGGAGGCAGGGCGCGAGACCTGCTATCTCTGGCCGGCGAGGCGCGAGCGAGGAGCCCCGATGTCGTCACCCGTTGCGCCCGCCGAGGCCCAGGCCCGCCCCGTGGCGCAAGGCGGGGCCATGCCTCCCTTCCGGGCCCGGTTCTGGCTCGTGGCGCCGGCCATCGGGGCGCTGGCCGGCCTGCTCTACGGCCTGACCTTCGGCGTCGAGCCGTTCGTCGCGGTGGTCCGGGGCGTCTTCATCGGCGCGCCGCTGATGCTCTACGAGCGCGGCCTGATGCTCCGGCGCTGGCGCGCGCTGACGCGCCGGGCCGCGACCCCGGTCTTCGCCGTCGCGACGCTGGCGACCTACGTCGCGATGATCGTGCTGGGCAACGCCGTCGCCGGCACGGTCCTCCACCGCGGCTTCGGCGTCATGGCCGATGCCCGCAGCGCGATGATGATGACGGAGACGGGCTTCGCCTACGCGCTCGGGATCTCGGCGTTCGCCACCTTCGTGTTCCGGGTCCGCGACCTGATGGGACCGCGCGTCTTCGCGAGCCTGCTTGTCGGCCGCTACCACCGCCCGATCACCGAGGAGCGCATCTTCCTGTTCCTCGACGTCGCCGGCTCGACGCGCTTCGCCGAGGAGCACGGCGACCTCGCGGCCCAGAGCTGGCTCGGGGCGATCTTCGCGGCCCTGGCCCTGCCGGTGCACCGCGCCCGCGGCTCGATCGACGATTACGTCGGCGACATGGCCCTGGTGAGCTGGTCGATGGACAGGGGCACGCGGGACGCGGCCTGCCTGCGCTGCGTGTTCGACTTCGTCCGGACGATCGAGGCCGACAGGGAGGGCTGGGTCGCGCGGTTCGGCGCGGTGCCGACCTTCCGCGCCGCCCTGCATTGCGGGCCGGTCGTGACCGCGGAGATCGGTCTGGAGCGGCGCAAGATCGCCTATTTCGGCGATGCGCTGAACACGACGAGCCGGCTCGAGGGCCTTGCCAAGGAACTCGACGTCCCGGTCATCGTCTCGGGCGACCTCCTGGATCGTCTCGGCCCCCTGCCTGCCGACCTCCGGGCGGCGGATCTCGGCCTGCGCCCGGTGCGCGGGCGCAAGGAGCCGCTGCGGATCGCGGCTTTGCGGGAGGCCGGCCGCACCGGGGCAGCGGCGCGGTGAAGCCCGTCCCTCACGCACCCTCACGCACCCTCCCGTCGCTCAGCCGACGCCACCACCGCCGCCGCGAGCGCGACCGCCACCGCATCCTCGGCGAAACCGTAGGCGCGACCGGCCGCATGGCGGGAATCCGGCCCGCGCGCGGCGCGGCCGAGGAGCGTGCCGGCCGCCGCGCCGGCGAGGCCCGCCAGCGCACCCGCCTCCGGCGCGGCGCGCCGCCCGGCCAGCGCCCAGCCGCCGACGGCCCCGATGACGAGCCGCAGCGCGAAGGACGGCGGGATCCGCCGGTCGGGGGCGAACGGCATCTTGTCGCCGGCGATCTCGGCCAGCGCCGCCGCGACGGCGAGGCTCCGGGCGACGGGCCCGGACGGGATGACGGTGCCCCGGGTACGCCCCTCTGCAGCCGCGACCGTCAGCGCGGCGCAGGCCGTCATGCTGCGCAGGCCCGCGACGAACCCGATGCCGAACGAGGGGCCGTGGTCCCGCATGTGTCGTCTCCCTTCGCGTACCGCGAGGGACAAGGCGCCAGCGGCATGGCGTGTTCCCGTCACGGCCGATCGTGGCATTCCTGCACCAGGGCGAGGATTTTCCCGCCCCCGCATCCGTCCGGCCGCCCGGCGGGGCGGGCTTCGTTGCCGAACATTTCCGGCAGAAACACAACGGCTTGCGTGGAGTCACCCCGCGCAGTTTAGAACTGGACGTAATACGATGAAGACACCACGCTACGACAAGCGCTTGTGCGATCGTATTCGGGATGATTGATTGATCAAGGTCCAGTTTAGATAAGTTCGGAGTTGGGGCATGCAGGCGGTCTCGATCGATGCGCTGCATCGGGGCGACGGTGCGAGGCTGCGGCGATTCCTGACGCGCCGGCTCGGCAACCCGGCCGACGCGGCCGACGCCCATCAGGAAACTTATCTCCTGATGCTCGCGGCGCTCACCCGGACCAACATCGAGCAGCCCTCCGCCTTCCTGTTCCAGATCGCCAGCAACGTGGCGCGCCGGATGCGCAACCGGCAGCGGCTGGAGGGCCGGATCTTCCAGCCGGTCAGCGACGAGGACTGGACCGGCCTCGCCGACGCCCACGCCCTCCCGGAGCAGCAGGCGATGGCCCGACAGGATCTTCGGCGGCTCGCCGCCGCCATCGACGAGTTGCCGCCGCGCTGCCGGGAGGCGTTCCTGCTCGCGCGCATCGAGGGATTGCCGAACGGCGAGGTGGCGGCGCGGCTCGGCGTCAGCCGGAACATGGTCGAGAAGCACCTGATCAAGGCGCTCCTGCATTGCCGCCGCCGCTGCGGCGATCTTTTCTAAAGAGAACGTCAGGATTCCGGCGCCCCGTCGATCATAAGGGATCGAGGCTCGCATCCCCGGATCGTCCGGGCCTGGTGAGCGCCGTTGAGGGAACCGGCCTTGGCCATCGACGACGGGACCGGTGCGCATCATCCGGACGAGGAGGATCCGATCGACGAGGCGGCGGCCGGCTGGGTCGTGCGCCTCGCCTCCTCCGACGCGACCGAAGCGGACCGCGCCGCGTTCGACGCCTGGCTCGCGGCCGATCCGGTCCACGCGGCGGCCTTCGCCGAGATGGATGCGCTGTGGCGCCAGCTCGGTCACCTGCCGGACCGGGCTCCCGTCCGCCGGAGTCCGAGGGGGCCGGCCGGCCTCGCCGCGATTCTCGTGCTGGGAGGAGCCCTGGCCTTCCAGGCCGGCCTCGCCGACTGGCTGCGCTCCGACCTGTGGAGCGGAATCGGCGACATCGCCCACGCGACCCTGCCCGACGGCAGCCGCGTCGACCTCAATACCGGCACCGCCCTCGCCCTGCATTTCTCCGGCGCCGAGCGCCGGGTGTCGCTCCTGCGCGGCGAGGCGGTGTTCGACGTCGCCCGCGATCCCGCCCGGCCCTTCGTCGTCGAGGGGGGCGGCGTCAGCGTCCGGGCCGTCGGCACGGTGTTCTACGTCCGCGCCGACGGCGCCGCGCAGCCGGTCGGCGTCGCCGAGGGCCGGGTCGATGTCGCCACGGGAGGCCGCCACGTCGCCGTGTCGGCCGGCGAGGCGTTTCGGGAGGGCCCGGCGGGCGGCGGCGAAGCGGTTGTGGCGAAGGCGGACGTCGCCCGCGCGATAGCGTGGCGCGACGGGCGCCTGACCGTCTCCGGCGAGCGCCTGTCCGACGTGCTGGCGGAACTCGGGCGCTATCGCCGCGGGCGCATCGTCCTGCTCGACGCGAAGGCTGGAGAGCGGCGCGTCACCGGTGCCTTCGACCTGCGCGACACCGACGACGCCCTCGACGCCCTCGCCGCTGGCCTGTCCCTGCGCGTGACCCGGCTCACGCCGCTCCTGGTCCTAGTCGGCTCGCCCGTCTGACGAATTTTTTCGAGAAAATGCGTTTTCCGACGTCAGGAGATCGCCGCCCCGTTGATCTCAAGCCCATGAAGGGACGAGAGCGCGCGAACACGCCGCCCCCCTTCGCGCAGACGGACGGGGTGGTCGGACATGGTGGCGCGCAAGCGTAGGGTTCAATGCGGACGGCTGGCCGGGATGGCGCTCGCCGGCGCGTCGGTGCTGGTGCTGGCATCGGCGGCGGCCCGGGCCGACGACGCCGTCGCCCTGTCGATCCCAAACGGGCCGCTCGAACCCGCCCTCGTCCGCTTCACCGAGCAGGCCAAGGTCAAGCTCGTCTACGGGACCGACCTGACCCAGGCCCTGACGACGACCGGCCTCGAGGGCACGTTCCAGCCCCTCGAGGCGCTGGGCCGGCTCCTCGACGGGACGGGCCTGAGCTACCGCCGGGTGAGCCCGTCCACCCTCACCCTGGTCAATCCGCGCTACGCCCAACTCGGTGGCAAGCCCGAGGAGACGGTGCGCCTCGACGAGATCGTCGTCGAGGGCCGGCCGGGGGGCGGGCCCGCGGCTGCGGGCGACGGGGGGCGGGGCCTGCCGCCGCCGACCGGGACGGTGGGGCAGCCCCCGCCCCCCTTCGCCGGCGGCCAGGTCGCCACCGGCGCCAGGCTCGGCCTTCTCGGCAATCGCTCGGTCCTGACCACGCCGTTCAACGTCACCGGCTATACCGAGAAGCTGATCCAGGACCAGCAGTCGCGCTCGCTCGCCGACGTGGTTCTGAACGATTCCTCAGTGCGCAACGACGCGCCGCCGTTCAGCGAGCGCGATTCGTTCTTCATCCGCGGCTTCTCGGTCGTGAACCTCGACGTGGGCTTCGACGGCCTGTTCTACCTCGCCAACCCGCGGCGGGTGTTCACCGAGGGCGTGGAGCGGGTCGAGATCCTGAAAGGTCCGTCCGCCTTCCTCAACGGCGGCACCGGCCGCGTCGGCGGCACGATCAACCTGATCCCCAAGCGGGCCTACGACGAGCCGCTGACGCGTCTCACCACGACCTACCTCAGCGATTCGCAGGTCTGGACCCACGCCGATCTCGGCCGCCGCTTCGGCCCGTCGAAGGAGTGGGGCGTGCGCACCAACCTCTCCTATCGCAACGGCAACACGCCGCTGGACAAGAACGCCATCGAGGTCGGCGTCGCGACGCTGGGCCTCGACTATCGCGGCGAGCGCCTGCGCGCCTCGCTCGACCTCGTCCACAACAGCCAGAACATCACGGCGCCGACCTCGCTCTTCAACTCGGTCTCCCCGAACATCCCGATCCCGCGAGCGCCGAACAACCGCCTCAACACGTCGAGCTCGCTCGAATACATCGACACCCGCCAGAACATGGCGGCGGGCCGGGTCGAGTACGACATCCTGCCCGACACGACGATCTACGCGGCCGGCGGCGTGAGCCGCTACAACGAGGACTTCCTCACCTCGTTCTACCAGGTGACGAGCCTGACCGGCCAGGCAACCAACACCCTCTCGATCCAGCCGCAGGAGATCCAGGGGCTCACCGGCGAAGTCGGCCTGCGCACGAAGTTCCAGACCGGGATGCTCGGCCACTACCTGACCGTCTCGGCGGTCGAGGCGAACAACCGGAACTACCGCGGCGGCTTCGTCCAGCCGGCCCTGCCGGCCCCCTTCCAGACCAACATCTACGATCCGATCCACCTGGCGCGCGGCTCGGTGAACACCCGGCTGCTGCCGCGCTCCGACAACCGGCCGCTGTTCACGGAGTTGAGCGCCCGCAGCGTCGGCATCGCCGACACCCTGTCGCTCGGCGAGGACCGCTTCCTCCTGACCCTGGGCGGCCGGTTCCAGGAGATCGACCAGCAGGGCTACAACATCACCCTCGGTCCGAGCCTGGGCAACCAGACCTCGAACTACCAGCGCGGCCGGTTCAGCCCGGCTATCGCGGCGGTGTTCCGCCCGACCGACAACCTGTCGTTCTACGGCAACTACATCGAGGCGCTGGAGCCCACGGCGACCGCACCGGTCGCGGCGATCAACGCCAACGAGGTCTTCCCCCCCGCGGTCAGCCGGCAGCAGGAGATCGGCGCCAAATACGATTTCGGCACGTTCGCGGTCACGGCGTCGCTGTTCGAGATCGAGCAGCCGAACGCCTTCACCGACCCTGCCACGCGGCGCTTCTCGGTCAGCGGCCTGCAGCGCAACCGCGGCGCCGAACTCTCGGTGTTCGGCGAGCCGCTCCCGGGGGTGCGGCTGCTGGGCGGCGTCACCTTCCTCGACGGGCGGCTCGTCAACATCGCGAACCGCCAGTTCAACGGCAACGTCGCCCCCGGCGTGCCGGACGTGGCGTTCAACCTCTACGGCGAGGTCGACCTGCCGCCGTGGCTCGCCCCCGGCCTGACGCTGACCGGGCGGGCCATCTACACCAGCGGCCAGTTCTACAACCAGGCCAACACGCAGCGGGTGCCCGACTGGACGCGCTTCGATGCCGGCCTGCGCTACACCTTCGAGGGCGCCTCCGGAAAGCCCGTCACGGTGCGGGCCATCGTCGAGAACGTGTTCGACAATTCCTACTGGGCCTCGGCCGCCCGCGGCTTCCTGGCGGTGGGGGCGCCGCGCACGGTCATCGTCTCGGCGACAGTGGATTTCTGAGTGAGACGGCAGGGGAGCGGCCCGGAACCGGCCCTCCCCCTTTCCTGCACGATGATGCCTGCACTCCGCCGAGCATTCGACCCACGATACCCTGAATGACCGCTCGATTTTGCGAGTTTTTGTTTTCATAATAGTTCAAATCTATGCGTCTATGCACGCAGTATCGGCATATTTTCTTGACTCGTGCCTGTCGCGCGAGCGATAGACCCCGTCACGAAGCGAGCCCGACGCGATCCCGCGCATCCGAGCGGGCGACCCGGCCCCGCCGGGCGCAGAGCCTCGGCGCCCCTGCACACACGAAAATTCCCCCAACCGGAGGCCGGAGCGAGGCTTGGTCGTCATGCCGCAACCGTCTGAAGCCGTCGCCGAGGCGGCGGCGTTCCGCAGCTTCGCCAACGGCTACCTGCGCGAGATCGATCCCGGCATCCCGGTGCGCCACGCGCTGCCCGACGGGCCGCCCGCGCGTTGCGTCGAGTGGCAGCTGCGCGACCAGCGCGTCACGATCCGGGCCGAGATCGTCGCGCCCTCGCTCTGCGGCGCGCTGGGCTTCGGCCGGCTCTGGACCCGCCACCTGCACGAGCCGCGCTGGCGCCCGGTCGCGCCGATGCGGGCGCTGCAGGACCTGCTCGGCGAGGCCTATGCGCGCTGCGACGAGGCCGGCGGGGAAAGGGCCCGCGCGCGCGAACTGGAACTGCTGGGGCGGGTGCTCGACAGCTACCGCGAGACCGCGCGCCAGCTCGACCTGGCGGCGCAAGCCCCCGGCGGGGCGGAGGATTTCATCGCGGCCGAGCGCGCGCTCGTCTTCGGCCACTGGCTGCACCCGACGCCGAAGAGCCGCCAGGGCCTCACGTCGTGGCAGGCCCGCGCCTACGCACCCGAGGAGGCGGGGACGTTCCGCCTCGCGGTCTTCGCCGCCGACGCCGCCCGGGTGCGGCACGACTCGGCGGTGGACCGCTCCGCCCCGGAGATCGCCCGCGACCTGCTCGGGGCGGATGCGGCGTGCCTTCCCCTGCGGCCCGGCGAGATCGCCTTGCCGATGCACCCGCTCCAGGCCGAGGCGCTGCTGCTGACGCCGGCCGTCGCCGCGCTGGTGGAAGCGGGCGTCCTGCGGCCGCTCGGCGCCTTCGGCCCGCGTTTCACCGCGACCTCGTCGCTGCGCACGGTCTACGCGCCGGACAGCGCCTGGATGGCAAAGTTCTCGCTGCCCGTCACCCTCACCAACTCGCTGCGGGTGAACCGGGTATCCGAGCTCGAAGCCGGGGTCGCGGTGGCGCGGCTGCTGGCGCGGAGCGGCGGCGCCGAGCATCCCGCCTTCCGGATCATCGCCGACCCGGCCTGGATGACGCTGGACCTGCCCGGCCATCCCGAGAGCGGCTTCGAGACGGTGTATCGCGAAAACCCGTTCCGGGACGGGGCGGTAAGCGGCGTCGCGACCGTCGCGGCGCTGACCGCCGAGCCGGTGCCGGGCCGTCCCTCGCGGCTCGCGGCCCTGCTGCGCCGGGTCGGCGGCACGGACTTGGCCCGAGCCGATCTCTCTCATGCCGGCCGGACCTGGTTCAGCCTCTACCTCGACTGCATGCTGGAACCGGTCGTCGCCCTCTACGACCGGCACGGCATCGCGCTGGAGGCGCACCAGCAGAACGCACTCCTCGACGTCGCCGCCGGCTGGCCCCGCCGGGGCTTCTACCGCGACAACCAGGGCTTCTACCTGTCGGAGGACGCCCGCCCGCGGATCACGCGCCTCGTCCCCGAGACCGGCACCATCCCGTCGCTCTTCTTCGACGACGGCGAGATCCGCCGACGCCTCGCCTATTACCTCGTGGTGAACCAGGTCTTCTCCGTGGTGGCCCGGATGGGCCATGACGGGATCGTCCGGGAGGAGGTGCTCCTCGACGACCTCGCCCGCCGGCTGGAGACGATAGCCCGGCGCATGACCGGTCCGGGCCGGGCCTTCGCCCGCTCGGTCCTCGACGGGCCGACTCTCTGCACCAAGGCGAACCTGCGCGTCCGCCTCGCCGACCGCGACGAGCTGGCCTCGGCCGAAGGCGCCGGCACCTATATCGACATGCCGAACCCGCTCCGGCCTTGGGCGCGGCAGGGCGCGTCCGGCCGTGTCCCGGCGTCCCGGCATGCATGAGTCACCCGACGATCGCGTGCTGCGGCAGCTCGCGGAGGCGGTCCTGTTCGAGGGCCTGAGCGACGCCCCGGTGAATGCCGTGCCCGGCGATGGCTCGCTGCACTGGCGCCTCGGCGGGCGGCACTTCCGGGCCTCCGGGACTCTCGGGCCCTTCGGCCGCCCCCGCCTCTCCGGGCCGGTCGAGGTCGCGGTGGAGGATGGGTGGCAGGCCGCCCGGCTCGCCGACCTGGTCGAGGCCCTGCCGGCCGCCCCGGAGCACCGCGAACGCCTGCTTGCGGAACTCCGCCAGACGGTCGCGCTGTGCCGCTGGAACGCCGCGACCCTGCCCGGGCGGGAGCGCCGCGGCCTGCCCTTCGCGGCGCTCGATAGCGCCCTCGGGGAAGGCCACCCCTATCATCCCTGCTTCAAGGCCCGCACCGGCTTCAGCCTCGACGACCACGCCGCGTACGGGCCGGAGGCCGGGCAGGCCTTCCGCCTCGCCTGGCTCGCCCTGCCGCGAGGCTCGGTGCAATCCTCCCTGCCGGGCGAGGAGGACGCGTTCTGGCGCGCGATACTTGGGCCAGACTGGGACGGGCTGGCGGAGCGCCTGGGCGCGGCCGGCCATTCCCCCGCCTCGCACGCGCTCGTCCCTCTCCATCCCTGGCAGATGCACCACCTCGCCGGAGAGGAGCCCTGGCGCTCCCGGCTCGCGGACGGCACCGCCGTCGCGCTCGGAACGGCCGGGCCGCGCTACCGGGCGAGCCAGTCCCTGCGCACGCTGCACGCCTGCGACGACCCGCGCGCCCCGAACGTGAAACTGTCCCTGAGCGTCGTCAGCACGTCGAGCCTGCGGATCCTCGATCCCGCCTTCGTCCTGACCGCGCCGGCCCTCTCGGACTGGCTCGCCCGGATCGTCGCCGGCGACCCGCACCTCTCCGGGATGACGCTCTTGCGCGAATTCGCCGCCATGATCGCCGACCGGGACGGCCGGGTCGCGGCGATCTGGCGCGAGAGCCCGGTCCTGGCGCCCGGCGAGGCCGCTTTGCCGCTCAACGCGCTCTCGGCTGCCGAGCCGGACGGCCGCAGCTTCGTGGCGCCCTGGCTCGATCGCTACGGCCTCGCGCCCTGGCTCGCCCGGCTGGTGGAGGTGGCGGTGCTGCCGGTCTGGCACCTCCTGGTGGCGCACGGCGTGGCGCTCGAGGCGCACGGCCAGAACATGATCCTGGTGCACCGCGACGGCTGGCCCGAGCGGGTGATGTGCCGTGATTTCCACGAGAGCGCCGAATACGCGCCGGACTTCCTCCGCGACGTGCCCCCGGTGCCGGATCTCGGCGCCATCGACCCGGCCCATGCCGGTCCGCCGGACGACCGCTTCCACGCCATGCGGGCGGCCGCCACCCTCGCCGAATTGGTGACCGACAGCCTGTTCGTCTTCAACTTGAGCGAGATCACCCATCGCCTCGCCCGCCGGCACGGGCTCGACGAGGCCGGGTTCTGGGACGGGCTCGGCCGGCGCCTGCGCCGCCACGCGGCCGAGCACGGGCTGACGGACCGGCTCGCCCGGCTGGAGGTGATGGAGCCCCGCCTGCGCGTGGAGGCGCTGCTCGCCCGCAAGCTCGGCCTCGGCGCGGCGCATGGCAGCCACCTCGCGCCCAACGCCCTGTTTCCCTCCTCCCTCCCCCTCCTGCGGACAGGCTCATGATCGAGATCGACGGACGCATCCTCGCGGCGGACGAGATGGAGGCGACGCTCGCGCACGTCACCTCCCGCGCCCGCCTGCGGGCCGGCAGCGGCGAACGGGTCGCCGCGCGGTTTCGCGACACCGCGTCGAGCCTCGCCTTCATCCTGGCCGCCCGCCGGGCCGGCGCGACGCTGCTGCCGATTCATCCGGCCCTGCCGGACGACGGCGCCCGGCGGCTCGCCGCCCGCGCCGGCTGCCACCGGGTCTTCCTCGACGACCTCGACGGCGAGAGCCTCGACGACGCCGCGCCCCCGGTGCCGGGCGAGGGCCACCTGCTCCAGATGAGCTCCGGCACGACCGGCGAGCCGAAATGCATCGCCCGGCCCTGGAGCGCGGTCGAGCGCGAGATCGAGAGCTACGTCGCGGCCTTCACCGAGCCGGGGGGGATGACGCCCGTCATCGCCTGCCCGATCACCCATTCCTACGGGCTGATCTGCGGCCTGCTCGTGGGCCTGCGCCGCGGCCGGGCGCCCCTGGTACTCGATACCGGCAACCCGAAATACCTGCTGCGCCGCCTGCGCGAGACCGAGCGGCCGCTGCTCTACACCTCGCCCGCCATGCTGCACACGCTCGCCCGGCTGATGCCGGAGGGCGAGCGCCTCCATGCGGCCATGACCTCCGGCACGCTTTTGCCCGCGCCCTGGTTCGCCGCGATCCGGGCCCGGGTGGAGCACCTCTTCCAGCAATACGGCTGCTCGGAGGCCGGCTGCATCGCGGTGAACCCCGACCTGCGGCGGGCCGACGCGATCGGCTATCCCCTGCCGCATCACCGCGTCCAGGCGGGCGTGAGCGCCGGCGCGCCCGAGGAGATCGTGGTCGCGAGCGGGAGCGCGACGATCCGCACCGGCGACCTCGGCTACCGGATGCCCGACGGCATGCTGATCTTCGTGTCCCGCCGGAGCGACACGATCAACGTCTCGGGCCTCAACGTCTATCCGGGCGAGGTCGAGGACGTGGTGATGGCGATGCCGGGGATCACCGATGCGGTGGCCTTCGCCCGGGCCGATCCGTTCGCGGGCGAGCGGGTGACGCTCCTGTTCAGCGCCGAGGCGCCGGTGCCGCCGCGCGCGCTCCAGGATTGGTGCCGCCGCTTCCTCGCCGGCCACCAGGTCCCGGTCGAGGCCTTGCAGGTCGCGGCGATCCCGCGCCAGGCCAACGGCAAGATCTCCCGTCGCGAGGCTGCCGAGCGCTACCGCAGCGGCGCCCTGGAGGCGGTGTCGTGATCTCCACCCTGACCCGCGACGACGCGGTCGCGGCCATCTTCACGGTCTTGCGCGACGAGATGCACCACCCGCATCTCGACCTGTTCGGGCCGGCGGCACGGCTCAACGAGGACCTCTACCTCGACTCGGTCCAGGTGCTGCAACTCGTCCTGTCGCTGGAGATGAGCCTCGGCCTCGCGATCCCCGAGGAGGCGATCGCGCGGAGCGACCTCGCGACGGTCTCCGACCTCGCCGGGCTGCTCGTGCGCGAACCCGCCGCGGAGGCCCCCGTCGCGGCGGCGCCGTCCGAGGGCGTCCACGGCGAATTGGCCTACGACCTGAAGATCCACTGCTTCGTCAGCTGCGTCTGCGACGGGCTGAAGGCGCGCGGGATCGACCACCGCCCGTTCTACGCCCTGATCTGGGACGCCGACTTCGCCATCACCGACGAGTTCCGCCTCGCCTACCACTCGGATGCCCAGGACCACGAGGTCTTCCGCTACTGGTTCGAGCGGCTCTACGGCGTGCCGCTCCACGCCTGGTACGACCCGTCGCGGTCGAAGGACGAGAACGTCGCGACCCTCATCGACCTGCTGGCGCGGCGGCGCCCGGAGGACTGCGTGATGGTGATGCTGGACATGTTCCACCTGCCGGAGCGGGAGAACAAGTTCAACCAGAACCCCTTCCCGCATTACCTGCTGGTGAGCCTCACCGACGATCCCGAGACCTGGCAGGTGCGCGATCCCGATTTCCGCTGGGAGGGCGGAATCGCGCGGGACCGGATGCTGAACGCCATCCGCCAGCCGAGCGTCGCCGGCGGCTACCTTTTCGATCCCTCGCTCGCCCATCCGCCGGCGGACGCCGATCTCGACGCCTTCTTCGCGGCCTGCTTCGTCCGCGACTCCAACCCGCTGATCGACGCGGTCCGGGCCATCGTGGCGGCCCATGCCGAGGGACGCGGCGGGCTGACGCTCGCCGCCATCGGCGAGGCGTTGCGCGAATTGCCGGTCATCACCATCCGCAAATGGGCCTACGAGCACGGCTTCGCCTTCTTCTGGCGCGCCCTCGCCTGGCCGGACGCCGCGTTCCAGCGGATCTGCGACGACATCGAGGCGCTGGTGAACGGCCTCACGGCCCTGCACTACGCCGTGCTCAAGCTCGCCCGGTCGGCCGACCCGGCGCAGGTCGCCGGGGTGATGGCCCGCCTCGACGCGCTCGACGCGGCCGAGTTCGCGCTCAAGCACCGGCTGTCCGAGGCCTACCAAGCCTGGCGGACGGCCCGCCTCTCCGACCATCGCAGCCTCGCCGAGGAAGGATGCCTGCCATGATCCAGTCCCGCGCCGTCGTCGGCACCGCCCATGCGAGCCGCTACCTGCAGCAACTCGCCAAGCACTGGTCGCACCGGTTCGAGACCGAGTTCGATACCGAGACCGCCCGGATCGCCCTGCCGCTGGGCGAAGCCCGGCTCGCCGCCGATGCCGAGGCCCTGACGATCGACCTCTCGGTGACCGATCCGGCCACTCTGCCCGATTTCCACGCCGTGATCGTGCGCCATCTCGAGCGCTTCGCCTTCCGCGAGACGTTGCGGATCGACTGGGCGTCACCGGCGTGACGGCGACCCTGGACGTGACCGTGCGGGCGATGCGCGAGGCCGACCTGCCGGACCTCTTCGAGCTGTACAACCAGCCCGCCTTCCGCTCCGGCACGCTGGCCCTTCCCTACGAATCGGTCGAGGCGGTCAAGGCCTGGGCGACGCCGCGCTCGCCGCGGGACCTGCACCTGGTGGCGGAGGCGGACGGCCGCGCGGTCGGCGCCGCGGCCCTGCGGCCGTTCTACGGCCGGCGCGCCCACGCCGCCGAGTTCTGGCTCGGCGTGAACGAGGACTATGCCGGGCGCGGCATCGGCTCGCGGCTGCTGGCGGCGATCATCGACACCGCCGAGAACTGGCTCAACGTCACCCGGATCGAGATGACGGTCTTCGTCGACAATTCCCGGGCGATCGCGCTCTACGAGCGGTTCGGGTTCGAGATCGAGGGCACCCATCGGGACGCCAGTTTTCGGGATGGGGCGTTCGTGGACGTGCACTGCATGGCGCGGCTGCGGCCGGGGGGCGTGCGGTGACGCCCACGTTCCGGCGACTTGATCGGGCGCCCGGTCCTGCCATCCTCCTCGTCATCCCGGGGCCGTGCAGCGGAACCCGGGACCCATAACCGCTGAGGTTTCAGGACGAGGCGGAACCCTGGTCGCTACGTTCGGTGCCGTCAGCGGTTATGGATCCCGGGTTCTCGCCTTCGGCGAGCCCCGGGATGACGTGGAGAACTGTAGGCCGGGGGTGCGAAATCGATCGACGCGACCTGTCGAGCAAGCTCTCGGAACGAGGCTGCTGGTGGGATGATCTGGACATTTTACCGAACGATTGTTCACGGGAGCCGCACTTTGCCGTCGCTCAAGACGATCCAACACCACCTCGCGGCCCTCCTGCTCGCCCTGTCGTGCGCCGCCCCCGCGACCGCCGAGATCGTCGTGCAGCACTCCCGCGGCCAGACCACCCTGCCGGCCACACCCAAGAAGATCGTCGTGTTCGACCTCGCCGCCCTCGACACCCTCGACGCCCTCGGCGTCCCGGTCTTCGGCGTCGCGGCCGGCGCGAAGCCGCCCTCCCTCGCGCAGTACAACGCGCCGCGCTACCGCCCGATGGGCACGCTGTGGGAGCCCGATTACGAGGCGATCAACGCGGCCGAGCCCGACCTGGTCGTCGTCGGCGGCCGCTCGGGGCCGCGCTACGAGGCGCTGGCGAAGATGGCGCCGACCATCGATCTGTCGAGCGACGCCGCCGATCCCCTCGGCAGCGAGCTGCGCAACATCCGCTCGCTCGCCCGCCTGTTCGGCAAGGAAGCGGAGGCCGAGGCGCGGATCGGCCGGATCCAGGCCGGCATCGCGGCGATCCACGCCAGGGCCCCGCAGGCCGGCACGGCCCTGTTCGTGCTCTCGACCGGCGGGCGGCTCAGCGCCTTCGGGCCGGGCTCGCGCTTCGGCCTGATCCACGGCGCCCTCGGCTTCCGGCCGGCCGCGCCCGATCTCGGGGCCGGCATCCACGGCCAGCCGATCGCGTTCGAGTTCATCGCCAGGACCGACCCGGACTGGCTGTTCGTGCTCGACCGGGATGCGGCGATCGGGGCGCGCGGCCAGCCGGCGCGCCAGCTCCTCGACAACGAACTGGTGCGGCAGACGAGCGCCTGGCGCAAAGGGCAGGTCGTGTCCGTCGATGCCGGCAGCTGGTACCTCGCCGCCGGGGGCCTGCGGGCGCTCCAGACCATGGTCGACCAGATCGCCGCCGCCCTCGACGCCCGGCGCTGAGCATGGCTCCGCCTCTCCTGCGCAAGGCCCTCCCCGTAAGCCTTCTCTCGGGCCTCGCGCTCCTGGTGCTCGCCGCCGCGAGCCTCCTCGTCGGCGTCGGCGACACGGGGGCGCCGGACATCCTGCTGGCGAGCCGGGTGCCGCGCACCCTCGCGCTCGTTCTCGCCGGGGCCGGCATGGCGGTGGCGGGGGTCATCATGCAGCTCGTGGCGCAGAACCGCTTCGTCGAGCCCTCCACCGCGGGCACCGCCGAATCGGCGACGCTCGGCATGCTGCTCGTCACGCTCCTCGCCCCCGACGCGCCGGTGGTGGTGAAGATGCTGGCGGCGACTGCGAGCGCGCTCGCCGGCACGATCCTGTTCCTGCGGGTCCTGCGCGCCATGCCCCTGCGCGACCGGCTGACGGTGCCGCTCGTCGGGATCATGCTGGGCAGCGTGGTCGGATCGGCCTCGAGCTTCATCGCCTACCGCACCGACATGCTGCAATTCCTCGGCACCTGGCAGGCGGGCGACTTCTCGACGGTCCTGCGCGGGCGCTACGAACTGCTCTGGCTCGCGGCCATCCTCACCCTGGTCGCCTACGCGCTCGCCGACCGCATCACCATCGCGGGGCTCGGCCGCGACGCCGCGATCAATCTCGGGCTCGACCACCGCCGCACCGTCGCGGGCGCCATCGCCATCGTGGCGACCATCACCGCCGTGACGATCGCCACGGTGGGGGCGATCCCGTTCCTTGGCCTCGTGGTGCCGAACCTCGTCGCGATGGTGGCGGGCGACAACCTGCGCCGCTCCCTGCCGCTGGTGGCAGCCTCCGGCGCCGGGCTGCTCCTCCTCTGCGACGTGCTCGGGCGGGTGGTCCGCTACCCCTACGAGATCCCGGTCGGCACGGTGATGGGGGTCGTCGGCAGCGCCCTCTTCCTCGTCCTGCTGCTGCGCCGGGATTCCCGCCATGCGTAGTTCCCCCGCGCGGTTGCGGCCGGGTCCGGCTCCCGTGCTGGCGCTCCTCGCCCTCGTGGCCTTCGGCGCAGCGATCGCCTTCATGACGGTCGGGGCCAACGGCCGCTGGGGCTTCGTGCTGCCGTTCCGCGGTACCAAGCTCGCCTCGCTGCTGCTCGTCGCCGGCGCCGTCGCCACCGCGACCGTGCTGTTCCAGACCGTGTCGGGCAACCGCATCCTGACGCCGGCGATCATGGGCTTCGACGAGCTCTACCGCCTGATCCAGACCGGGATCGTGGTCGCGGCCGGGACGGGAGGACTCTTCGATCCGCGGCTGCGCTTCCTCGCCGAGACCGGCGCCATGGTGCTGTTCGCGCTCCTGCTCTACCGCTGGCTCCTGAACCGGAACGGGGGCGGCCTGCATCGGCTGCTGCTCGTCGGCGTCGTCTGCGGCGTGCTCTTCCGCAGCCTGTCGCAGTTCCTGCAACGCCTGCTCGATCCGAACCAGTTCGTCGTGCTGCAATCGAGCTTCTTCGCCAACTTCAACGCCGTCCGCCCGGACCTGCTCATGCTCGCCGCCCTCTTCCTCGTGGCGGCCGGGTTCGCGGCCTGGCGGCTGTCGAGCCGGCTCGACGTGCTGCTGCTCGGCCGGGACGAGGCGGTCGCGCTCGGAGTCGACTACCGCAAAACCCTCACCCTCGTGCTGGTCCTTGTCGCGGTCCTCGTCTCGGTCTCGACGGCGCTCGTCGGGCCGGTGACCTTCCTCGGCCTCCTCGTCGCCAACCTCGCCTACCGGATGATGCCGAGCTACCGCCACGCCTGCGTGCTGCCGGCCGCCGCGCTGGTCGCCGCGATCACGCTGGTCGGCGGCCAACTCGTGCTGGAGCGGGTCTTCTCGCTCAACGCCGCCCTGTCGATCGTGATCGAGTTCCTGGGCGGCCTCACCCTCCTGGTCCTCCTCGCGAGACGCGCCCGATGATCGAGACGAGAGACCTCACGCGCCGCTACGGCGACACCGTGGTGGTGGACGGCGTCTCGTTGCGCTTGCCCGAGCGCGCCTTCGTCTCGGTGATCGGGGCGAACGGCGCCGGCAAGTCGACCTTTCTCTCGATCGTCAGCCGGCTCCTGCCGCCGAGCGCGGGGCAAGCCTTCGTCGACGGGCTCGACGTCGCCACCACCCCCGGCGACGTCCTGGCGCGTCGCCTCGGCATCCTGCGCCAGGAGCACGGCGTCGCCGCGCGGGTGACGATCCGCGACCTGGTCGCCTTCGGGCGCTACCCGCATTCGAAGGGCCGGCTGACCGCCGCCGACCGCGCCCACATCGCCGACGCGCTCGCCTTCCTCGACCTCGAACCCCTGGCCGACCGCTTCCTCGACGAGGTCTCGGGCGGGCAGCGCCAGCGCGCCTACATCGCCATGGTGCTCGCCCAGGACACCGACTGCATCCTCCTCGACGAGCCCTTGAACAACCTCGACATGCGCCACGCCGCATCGATGATGGGCCTGCTGCGCCGGGCGGTCGACGAGCGCGGCCGCACCATCGTGGCGGTGCTGCACGACATCAACTTCGCCTCCTGCTACTCGGACATCATCGTGGCGATGCGCGACGGCCGGGTGGTGGCGATGGGGCCGCCGGAGGAGATCGTGACGCCAGGAATCCTGCGCGCGGTCTACGGGATCGACGTGGAGGTGGTGACGGTGAAGGGCTACCGGACGGTGTTCTTCTACCGTTGATCCCGGGGCGACCGGCCGCCGCCACGGGTCGTCCCCGACAGGCCCCCGTTGGGCGCGGGGAGGCAAACCATGCCGGCGCCTCCGGCGTGACGCGCGCCCTGGCGCGCTCGGCCATGCCCGTCGACGGGCGGGGCCCTCGTCGGCCCGCAGGCGAACGAAGGCCCGCCGGCGGATCAGGCCGTCACCCTGCCGCCCGCGCGCCCGCGCTCGGCGGCATCGCCCGAGGACGCCGCCGCCAGGGCGACCCGGTCCGGCACATCCTCCTCGGAGCCCCACCAGATCGTCTCGCCGCTCGCCATCCGGGCGTAGCGGGCCTGCCCGCGAATCCCGACCTCGACCACCCGCCCGAGGCGGCCCGACCTCCGCCCGACATCCACGCGCCCGACATCCATGGCTGCTGCTCCCGCGCCGCGTCCGTCAGCGAACGCGGCTCCGGGCATCCGGTTCGAGCGGGGCCGTACGGGACGACGGCTCGGGGGCCTCCGGCGACCGCGCCCGGTCACCGTCCCGTACTGCGTTTCTGTATATGTCGGCTCCGCGTGATCGTCCGATACCCGTGATTTTCAAGCTTAATCCCCATGAGATCGGCCTGACGGGCGAATTTGGCCGCCGATTGTTCGGTCTTGCCGATTGACCCTGGACCGGCTGACGCCCATCACGGGAGCGGTTGGATATTTGGAAGAAAAAATGGACGACGCGACCTCCCTCACCCCTCCGATGATCGAGCTGACGAGCGACATCGTCGGCGCCTACGTCTCGAACAACAACGTTCGCGCAGCAGATCTGCCCGGCCTGATTGCATCGATACACGCAACGCTGGTCGGCCTCGGCCAGCCGGCCGCGGAACCGGAGGAGGATCATAAGGTCACCGCCGCCCAGATCCGGAAATCCGTGACGCCGGACGCGATCACGAGCTTCCTCGACGGCAAGCCGTACAAGAGCCTGAAGCGGCACCTTACGACCCGCGGCTACACGCCGGACGAGTACCGCCAGAAGTTCGGCCTGCCCTTCGACTACCCGATGGTCGCCGCCAGCTACGCGGCCCAGCGCTCCGAACTCGCCAAGAGCCTCGGCCTCGGCCAGATCCGGCGCGAGCGCGCCGCGGCGCGCAAGGCGCAGGCCGAACCGCCCGCCGCCCCGGCGCGCCGCGGCCGCCCGCGCAAATCCGAGGCCGCTGCCGAGGAGTGAGGAACGCGGCGACGCCGCGGGGGCCGTCGGGCCCGGCCGGCGGCGTCGCTCCGGACCCGGCGGGACACGATCCTGGTGTCGTACCGCAGCTTTCCGCCCCGCTCCCGCCAGTCACCCCGGATCGCGCTCGAACATCAGCCCGGCCTCGCGAAAGCCCCCGTCGACGTTGAGGGTGTGGCCGTGGACGTAGCGGGCCTCGTCCGAGCACAGGAACACCGCGGCGTCGGCGATCTCCTCCGGCGTGCCGTAGCGGGTCATCGGGATGCGGGCGGCGTAGGCGGCCCGCGTCGCCCGGTCGTGCATCGCCTTGGCGATCTCGGTCTCGATCGCGCCCGGCGCGATGTTGTTGACGTTGATGTTGGCCTTGGCGAGCTCCACCGCCATCACCTTGGTGAGCAGTTCGAGTCCCGCCTTGGCCGAGCCGTAGGCCGCGCGCCCGTTGCCGCCGCGCTGGCCCGACAGCGAGGCGATGTTGACGATCTTGCCGCCGCCGACCCGCACCATCTCGCGGGCGCAGGCCTGCGCCACCATGAAGGCGCCGGTGAGGTTGACGCCGATGATGCGGTTCCACTCGGCGAGGCTGGTCTCCAGGAACGGCGTGTTGGCGCCGATCCCCGCATTGTTGACCAGGATGTCGACGCGGCCGTGGGCGGCGAGGATCGCCGCCATCATCGCGGCGACCGAATCCGGGTCGGCGACGTCGACGGCGACGGGCATCGCCGCCTCGCCCAAGCGGGCAGCAGCGTCCGCCGCGCCCGCCCCGTTCACGTCGGCGA
This sequence comes from Methylobacterium sp. 174MFSha1.1, assembly GCF_900116815.1. Classification (NCBI taxonomy): domain Bacteria; kingdom Pseudomonadati; phylum Pseudomonadota; class Alphaproteobacteria; order Hyphomicrobiales; family Methylobacteriaceae; genus Methylobacterium; species Methylobacterium sp. 174MFSha1.1. The sequence goes on from NZ_FPCB01000048.1 coordinate 39,307, forward strand.
CGACGACCCTTGCACCCTCGCGCACGAATGCCGACGCGACGGCGAAGCCGATGCCCCGCGCAGCCCCGGTCACGAGGGCGACCTTGCCGGCCAGCCGCTGGGTCATGTCCATCTCCTCACGCGGGATCGCGGCCGCCCTGCCGGACGGCGGAAAAGAAGTCGGGCCGGCCGACCTGGCCGCCCTTGAGCGCCAGTTCGAGGCCGTCGAGGGGCGTGTCGGCGCCGTGGGCGCGGCAGAGCGGCGAGCCGGGATCGAGGGGAGCGAGGGCGGTCAGCGCGTCGATCCCGAGCTGCAAGGCGGCGTGGCCCGACGTGTCGCCGCCGGCGATCACCGCCCGGGTCAGGCCGGCGCCGAGAGCGATCTCGCGCAAGGCGCGCCCGAGCCCGGCGCCGAGCCGCTCGCTCGCCAGGACCGGATCGAGACCCGCCGCCGCCACCGCCTCGCGCAGGGCTGACACCGCCGGATCGTCCGGCCCGGCGGCGCTGTAGACCAGGGGCGCGCGCCCCTCGCCGAGTGCGGCTCGCGCCGCCTCGACCGCGCGACCGATCTCCTGCGCGAAGGCGCCGTCGTCGACCACGTGCCGCGCGTCGAGCCGGATGCCGGAAAAGCCGTGGTCGAGGGCGTGGGCGATCTGGCCGGCCGTCGCCGGCGAGACCGAGCCGGACACCACCGCGATCCGCTCGACGGGGGCGCAGCGGGGAGTCGGCGGCTCCGGCGGCAGCAGGCCGGCGGCGCGCCAATGGGCGACGAGGGCGGCCTCGACCCCCTGCGAGCCGAGGGCGAAGACGGGTTGTCCGCTGCGCTCCCAGATCAGCCGGCCGGCCTCGGCCAGGGTCTCGGCATCGAGCACGTCGAGGGAGACGATCTGCCCACCCTCGGCCAGGGCCCGGTCGAGGGCCGCGTCGCCCTCGCCCCGCTTCATCGCCACGAAGTCGACGAGGCCGACCGGGAGCGCCGTCTGGCGGGCGAGGTGGCGGCCGAGATCGGCCTCGTCCATCGGCGTGACCGGGTGGCGGGCCATGGTCGGGTGGCGGTCGAGGCGGTGGCCCCGGCCGTGGGCCATCGCGAACAGGTGGCCGAAGCTCTGGTAGCGGCCCATCCCCGGATCGGCGACGACCATCGGGGTCCAGCTGTTCGAGAAGATCTCGCGGCCGATCTCGGCGGCCCGGCCGATCGAGCCGACCTGCGGTGCCGAATCGAAAGTCGAGCAGACCTTGTAATGCGCGACCGGAGCCTGGAGCGAGGCGAGGAGCCGGAAGGCCGGGGGCAGCTCCCGGTCCATCCAGGCCGGCGGCTGCGAGCGCGCCACCCCGGCGATGCCGATAGCGCGCGCGCCCGCGAAGGCCTTCAGGCGCTCGGGACGTGGGATCGAGAGGAACAGCACGGTCTCGAGCCCGGCGAAGGCCAGCACCTCCATCGCCGCCGAGGAGCCGGTGAAGTCATCGCCGTAGAAGGCGACGAGGGGGCCGTCGGGGAGCGGGCGCGGGCTCACGCGGCGCCCTCCAGCGCCTGGGCCAGGGCCGGATGGAGGCGGGCATGGTCGGCCAGCGGAATCCCCGCCACCGCCGCCTCCCAGGCCTGCCGCAGGGCCGCCACCCCCTCGCCCGGCCCCCCCGGATGGGCGACGATGCCGCCGCCCGCCGTGACGATGAGGTCGGTCGAGCCGAGGGCCGCGAAGGTGCCGGGGGCCTGCCGCACCGTCTGGCCCGAGGAGAAGACGGGCATGGCGAGGCACGGCTTGTCGGGAAAGAGCGGGGTCAGGCAGGTGCGGGCCGAGGCGACGACGCTGTCGTCGTCCTCCGAGAACTTGTTGTCGAGGCCGTTGACGTGCATGTGGTCGGCGCCGACGAGCCGCCAGATCTTCTGCCAGGCGACGTAGGACCAGCCGAGCATGGGATGGCGGGTGAGATAGCCCCAGCCGTTGCGGTGGGCGTGGATCGGCAATTCGCTCATCCGCGCCAATTCGATTATCCCGACGAGACCGACCGAGTTGAGGCTCGCCATCACGCAGGTGCCGCCGAGATCGCGCACGAGGTCGTGGCGCCGGCGCATCTGGTCGATCTCGCCGGTGAGATTGAAGGCGACCATCACCTTCTTGCCCGTCCGCTCGGCATGGTCGTTGACGACGCGCATCACCGCCCGCGCCCGGTCGTCGAACGGGCAATGCGGCCCGTCGGCCTGCAATTCGTCGTCCTTGATGAAGTCGATCCCGCCCTCGCACAGGGTGCGGACCAGGGCGGCGGTCTCCTCGGGCCCGAAGCCGACGCTCGGCTTGATGATGGTGCCGATGATCGGCCGCCCCTCGACGCCCGCGAGGCGGCGGGTGCCGTCGATCCCGAAGCGTGGGCCCGGATAGGCGCCGGCGAAGGCCTGCGGCAACCGGATGTCGAGGAGGCGCAAACCCGTGATCGGGCGCAGCTCGAACAGGTTGCCGGCGACGGTGGCGAGCAGGTTGGGCAGCGAGGGGCCGAGATTCTCGATCGGCCAGGACAGGGTGACGTGCGCGCGCCGCAAGCGGGCCGGATCGACCGCGGCGGTGGTCGGCAGCGACGGGGCCGCGACGACATCGTCCAGGATCTCCAGGCGCTCGACCCGGGCGGCGGAGCGGGCCTTCAGCTCCGGCGTCTCGCCCGGCACCGGGACGAAGGTGCCGCTCGATTGCTCGCCGGCCATCGTCTCCGCCACCTTGCGCGGATCGCTCGCGGTCTCGAGCAGGTAGTCGGCCTCGATCCGGATCGGGGGCGCGGCGGGACGCTGACTCATGCACTCGGCTCCGGAGGATCGCGGCGCTGCCGCGGGGGCCAGACCGTAACGAAGCCCCGGATGTGCGAGAACTTGAGTTCGGCGCAGCGACCTGTGAGAAAAACTCCCAAGTTGCGGTGGAGTCCGGATGCCGAAATCACGCCTGCCCCTCAACGCGCTGCGCGCCTTCGAGGCCGCCTCCCGCCTCGGCAGCATGAGCGCCGCGGCTCTGGAGCTCGGCGTCACCCACGGGGCGGTGAGCCGGCAGGTGCGGGCGCTCGAGGCGCAGCTCGGCCTGCCGCTCCTCGACCGCGGCGCGCGCGCCGTCGCGCCGACGCCGGAGGGGGCGCGCCTCGCCGCCGAGCTCGCCGAGAGCTTCGAGCGGATGCAGGCCGCGGTGGCGCGGGTGCGGCCGGGCCCGCTGACCCTGTCCTCCTCGGCGACCGTGATGATGCGCTGGCTGCTGCCGCGGCTGGAGCGGTTCAAGCGGGCCCATCCGTCGATCGAGCTGCGGCTCACCGTCAGCTACGGCGAGGTCGACTTCATCCGCGACGAGATCGGCCTCGCGATCCGCAACAGCATGGTCCGCGCGCCCCCGAGCGCGCTCGCCGAGACCCTGATCCGCGAGGAGATCGGGCCGGTCTGCCACCCCGATTACGCCCTGCGGGTGTTGGCCGACGGGCCGGACGCGCTCGCGGCGCGGGCCCGCATCCTCGGCACCGCGACCCGGCCGGAGGGCTGGAGCGAGTGGGCCCGGGCGATCGGACGGCCGGATCTCGGATTCGCGCCCGACGAGGTGTTCGGGCATTTCTACCTGGTGATCCAGGCGGCGGCCTGCGGCCTCGGCTTCGCGCTGGCACCGCGCCTCCTCGTCGAGGACGAGATCGCCGCCGGCCACCTCGTCGCGCCACTGGGCTTCGTGCCCGGCCCGCACGAGATGCAGCTCTGGACCGCCGCGCACCTGCGCCACCGGCCCGACCTGCGCCTCGTGGCGGAGTGGCTGCGGCGCGAGATGGCCGGGACGCGTTGAACCAAGCGGAACGGGAGCGACACGATGGATTCAGCCGCCGACCTGGACGAGCCCATTCCGTATCGGGCGCGCACGCGGGCCTATTACGGCGCCCTCGGCTATCCGCCCTATCGCTGGGCGCATTGCGGCGACGTGCCCTTCGCCCCGCTGCGAAAGCCGCTGGCGGAGGCCTCTCTCGCCCTCGTCACCACGGCCGCGCCCTACCAGCCGGACAAGGGCGAGCAGGGCCCCGGCGCGCCCTATAACGGCGCGGCCAAGTTCTTCACGGTCTATTCCGCCCCGACCGATACCGACCCGGACCTGCGCATCGCCCACATCGCCTATGACCGCGACCACACGCGGGCGGAGGATCCCGGCACCTGGCTTCCACTGCCGGCCCTGCGGGCGGCGGCGGAGGCGGGACGGATCGGGCGCCTCGCGCCCCGCCTCCACGGGCTGCCGACGAACCGCAGCCAGCGCGTCACGATCGAGACCGACGCCCCGGAGATCGTGCGGCGCGTGCGCGCCGACGGGGCGGATGCGGCGGTCCTGGTGGCGAACTGTCCGGTCTGCCACCAGTCGCTGGCGCTCGCCGCCCGGGCGCTGGAAGACGCCGGCATCGCTACCGTGCTGATGGGCTGTGCCAAGGACGTGGTCGAGCATTGCGGGGTGCCGCGCTTCCTGTTCAGCGATTTCCCCCTCGGCAACGCCGCAGGCCGGCCGCACGACCGGGCCTCGCAATCGGCGACGCTCGAACTCGCCCTCGCCCTCCTCGAATCGGCCGTGGCGCCGCGCACGACCGTGCAATCGCCGCAAGTCTGGAGCGCTGATCCGACCTGGAAGGCGGATTACGCGAGCCTGCACCGTCTCTCGGCCGAGGAGATCGCGCGACGCCGGGCGGAGTTCGAGGCCGAGAAGCGCAAGGCCCGATCCTGACGGTGCCGGCCGGCGACGAGCCCGGGGCCGCGGTCATTCTCCCGCCAGGAACCCGTGCTATCCAACACGCCTACCCTCCACAGCCAGCCGATCGCCGATGCTCGCCCGTACAGCCGCGCTCTTCCTCCTCCTCGCCGGTCCCGCCCTCGCGCAGGACTACAACCGCGCCGACCTGGTGCGCGGCCTCTGCCACAAGGACGGCTGCGACGAGTTCCAGGTCCTGCGGGTCGAGCCGATGCTGACCGGCACCACCGGCAGCCTCAAGCGCACGCAGGTCAAGACGTTCCACGCGAGCCATGCCGGCCGCAGCGAGCGCGAGGCGGAGGGCGGCTACGTCTACTGCTCGCCGACCAAGCCCGCCGTGATGGCGCAGGGCAAGACCCGCACGGCGGCCTTCATGCTGGCCCCCTTCGCCACCGAGGACAACAGCGAGACGATCCGCAAGAACGCCAACTTCGTCGCGATGTACTTCGCGATCTGCCACGGACCGGACGTCGCCCGGCAGGCAGTGCGCGACCTGCGCGGCACGGCCACCTCCCTCGGCTACCGCGTGCTCGCGACGGCCTCGCGGATGGTCGAGCTGGCGGCGCCGGAGGACATCGTCGACCGGGCGCCGGCACCGCCGGTGGCCCGGGCCCCGCGTCCGGCGCCGGTCGCGCCGTCGCCTGCGCCGCGGCGGGAGGCGGCGCCGGGACCGGCCCTACTGCCGCCGGGGGAGATCCCGGAGGATTGAGGTGAGCCCCTGCCCTGACGTGGGGATGTCCAGCGGAGTTTTGGGCGCGGATTCCCTCCTCTCCCCGCGGGCGGGAGGGCTGTCCGCGGAAAGGACTGGCGCGACTACCCCTCCCCCCTCTGCAGAGGAGGGTGGCCCCCGGAGGGGGCCGGGAGAGGGGGCGACGCTTCCGGAGACGTCGCGCGTTTCTTGACGCGCGCCACCTGGATCAGCGTCGCGCT
>NZ_FPCB01000020.1:0-165539 GCF_900116815.1 Methylobacterium sp. 174MFSha1.1
ATCAGCAACTGCGTCGCGGTGTCGGTACCGATCTGGAACACGCCACCATCGTTCGTGCCAGTGAGCACGGCCTTGTTGCTGGCGATCGAGAAGACGACGCTCGATCCGGCGGCCTTGAGCTGGTTGTTGATGGAGGTCGTCAGCGCAGCGGGAGTGGCGTCGTCGATGCCCTTGGTCAGGGTGATGTTGACGCCGTCGAGGCTGACCGTGGTGGAGTTGCCACTGCCAAAGATCGCACCGATGTTGGCGGTGGTGTCCAGGGTGGCGGAGCCGGTGCCGGCGGTCAGCGTCATGGCGAGGTTGCCGGAGGCCGAGCCGATCGCACCATCACTGGTCGCCGAGGTCGGACCGACCGACAGGAGGTTGTTGGCGATGGCGCCGTTGAGCGAGGTCGAGGAGACGCTGGCCTTGGCGGTGAAGGCGTTGGAGGCGGACAGCGCCTGCTGGGCGACGGACTTGAGCTGGTCGGTCAGGCCGCGCAGCTTGGTGATGCCGGTATTGGCGGCCTGGATCGTCTGGATGCCGTTCGACACGCCGTCGAGCAGATACGTCAGGGACGAGGACCGCGAATTCAGGTTCTGGGCGGTGAAGTAGTTCACCGGGCCGTCGAGGGCGCTGTTGACCTTCTTGCCGGTCGAGAGGCGCGTCTGCGTGGTGGAGAGCAGCGCTGCCGTATCCTGGAGCGACAGGAGGTTCTGGCGGGTGGCGGCCGAGAGGGTGATGTCGGACATGGGGCGACCTTTTTGATCGTCGGGCGAGGCGTCTTTTTGACGACGCCGTCACCATCGCCGCGCGGGCCTTTCGTCTTCCTTAAGCCTAACGTTTTCGCCGACCTAGTCCGTCCTGCTATGGTTAATATTGGATAAATCTGTATCTGGGTGGTTTGTTTCGGGCTTCGCTACAGTGAATTCTTAATCGTCCGCACCCTAGCGTCGGCCCCATGTTCACCTATTCCCTCTCTTACGCCCCGCATCGAGGGCAGGCCCGCCGGCCGCTTCCATCTCCGGATGGTGCGGCTCCGGTCGTGCCGCCCACGTGGCGCGGCGGAGCGGCGAAGCGGGACGGACGGCGGGGGGCGGCGCGGTCTCCCGCCGATCCGTCGGGGTGACGGACCGGATGCAACCAGACTCGGAAGGCGCACCCTTCGCCAAGGCTTATACGGACAGACGCCCATGCCCCTGCGCATCCACCTGAAGCCGTTCGAGCGCCTGATCATCAACGGCGCGGCGCTCCGCAACGGCGAGCGCTCGACCAACCTGCTGATCGAGAACACCTGCAAGTTCCTGCGCGAGAGCGAGATCATCCCGGAGAGCGGCGCCGACACCGCCTGCAAGCGGCTGTGCGTCACGCTCCAGCTGATCTACCTCGCCGACCATCCGATGGAGGCCGACGACCTGCTGGTGCGGCAATCGATGGAGATCCTGCGCGGCATGCCGACGAGCGCGCCCTACCTGGTGGCGATCCAGGACGAGCTCGCGAACAAGCAGTATCACCGCGCCTTGAAGGTCGGCCGCGAGCTCGTGGCCTACGAGCGCAGCCTGATGGAGCGCCTGAACGCCGCCGCGACCGACGCCGCCTGAGCGCGGCGTCGTCGCCTTCACCAGGGTTCCGCCCTGGGGCGGCCGCAAAGGGGTGATGGTCTCTCCCCCGTGGGGCCGAGTGTCTCTCACAAAACGCCCGATCTGCGCCACGGCTTGCCGTGGCCGCGACGAAGCGACGGGCATTTCGTGAGGCGCACGAAGGACCGGTCGAGGCCGGCGCCCTTGAGGCGCGGACCCTTGGGCGATACGAATTCGATCGGCTGGACCATTCCGGCGCAACTCGTCGCCCGGCCGGAACGCGGCGCGGGCGAGCCGGCGACCACGTCCCTGCGCGAGGCGGTGGCGGCCTCCCGCGCGGTCGAGGCCGGGAGCGCCTGGATCATCCTCGCCGACGGGCGCATCCTCCGCCCGGGCCAAGTCGCCGAGCTACAAGTCGCCGAACTTCAGATTGCCGAGCGCCGCGCGGCCGAGCCCCGGGCCGGCGGCTGAGCCGCGCGCGTCCGTCCCGCCCCCGACCAAACCGCGGACGCCCCATCCGCGTTGCCCTCCTTCAGATGCGGAGGGGTGATGCTGATCTTTGAATGGATCGCGGGCGTGCTCGTCGTCGCGGTCCTGCTCGCCGGGGTGGCGCGGCGCCTCGGGGCGCCGTTCCCGGCCTTCCTGGCCATCGGCGGGGCGGTGCTGGCCTTCGTGCCGCAGGTCCCGAACCTGCGCCTCGATCCCGACCTCGCCCTGGCGCTGTTCCTCGCGCCCGTCCTGCTCGACGCCGCCTATGACACCAGCCTGCGCGACCTCAAGCGCAACTGGATGCCGGTCGCCGGCCTCGTCGTCGGTGCGGTCGGGGTCACGACGATGGCGGTGGCCCTGGTGGCGCGCTGGCTCGTGCCCGACCTGCCGCTCGCCGCCGGCATCGTGCTCGGCGCCATCGTGGCGCCGCCGGACGCGGTGGCGGCACTCTCGGTCCTGGCCCATGTCCGGCTGCCCCACCGCCTCGTCACCATCCTCAAGGGCGAGAGCCTGTTCAACGACGCCTCGTCGCTGCTGATCTACCGCCTCGCCCTGGGGGCGGTGGCGACGGGCTCGTTCTCGGCCGCCGAGGTCGCCCCGACCTTCCTCGTCGGCGTCGTCGGCGGGATCATAGCCGGGCCGGTCCTGGCGATGCTCTACGTCCGGCTGATGCGCCGGGTGACCGATCCGCCGAGCGCCGTGGTGCTGCAATTCGTCGCCACCTTCGGCCTCTGGATCGCCGCCGAGCGGGTCGGGGTCTCGGGCGTGCTGACGGTGGTGAGCTTCGGGCTGGCCGTGTCGCGGCTCTCGCCCCAGACCATGCCGGCCCACCTACGCGTCACCTCCAACACCGTCTGGGAGACGGCGGTGTTCGTGCTCAACGTGCTCGCCTTCGTGCTGATCGGCGTGCAGATCGGCCCGATCCTCGAGGGCCTGAGCCCGGCCGAGCGCAGCCACTACGCGCTCGTCGCCGCGGCCGTCTTCGCCACCACGGTCGTGGTGCGGCTCGCCTGGGTGCTCGGCGCCCGGGCCTGCGCCCGCCTCGTACACCGCGTCGCCGGGCCCGTGGGGCCGGCGCCGATCGGCCTGCGCTCGGGCACGATCGTGGCGTGGTGCGGCATGCGTGGCGTCATCACCATCGCGCTGGCGCTGGCCCTGCCCGGCGACTTCCCGCACCGCGACCTCATGGTGCTGACGGCGTTCTGCGTCGTGCTCGGCACGCTGGTGATCCAGGGCCTGACCCTGCGCCCGCTGCTCGCCTGGTTCTCGCTGGGCGACGACGACCCGGTCGGGATCGAGATCGGCCGGGCGCGCGCCGCGGCCTACCGGGCGGCCCGCGACAGCCTCGCCGACGACCGCTCGCCCCATGCCGAGGCGCTGCGGCGGGAATTCGACGCGGGCCTGCGCGAGGCGGAGGACCACGAGGAGGGCCTCGCCCCGGCGAGCCTGCCCGCCGACGGGTTGCGCCGCCGCGCCGTCGAGGCCGCCCGGGCCGTCATCCTGGAGTTGCGCGAGCGCGACGAGATCGGCGACGACGCCTTCCTGCGGCTCGAGGAGGAGCTCGACTGGGCCGAGCTCAGCGCCACGCCGCGGGACGAGGTCTCGCCCTGACCGCGCCCGGCGCGGTGCCGGGCCGCGCCGGAGGCACGGCGAAAACGATGGTCAGACCCGAACGGTTGATTGTATCCCGTTCGGGCTTGAGACCAAGAACCTGCGCACCGGACGAGCGAGGTCCCGCGCGGGCGACAAGAGACGGAACGAGCGAGACGCCATGCACGCCACCCGAATGCCCTCGTCGCGGCCGCCGTCCTGGACGTCGCGGTTCTTCACGAGCGGTCCCGTCACCTGCATCGAGGACCTGCGGGTGCTCGCCGAGCGGCGGGTGCCGCGGATGTTCTACGACTACGCCGATTCCGGCTCGTACTCGGAGGGCACCTACCGGGCGAACGAGGACGACTTCTCGCAGATCAAGCTGCGCCAGCGCGTCGCCGTCGACATGACGAACCGCACGCTGGCGAGCACGATGGTGGGCCAGCCGGTGAGCATGCCGGTGGCGCTGGCGCCGACCGGGCTGACGGGGATGCAGCACGCCGACGGCGAGATCCTCGCCGCGCGGGCCGCCGCCAAGGCCGGGGTGCCGTTCACGCTCTCGACCATGAGCATCTGCTCGATCGAGGACGTGGCCGAGAACACCGACGCTCCGTTCTGGTTCCAGCTCTACGTGATGCGCGACCGCGACTTCATCGACCGGCTGATCGACCGGGCCAAGGCGGCGCAGTGCTCGGCGCTGGTGCTCACCCTCGACCTCCAGATCCTGGGCCAGCGCCACAAGGACGTGAAGAACGGCCTGTCGACCCCACCCCGGATGACGATCCCCAACATCGTCAACCTGGCGACGAAGCCGCGCTGGTGCCTCAACATGCTGCGCACGCAGCGCCGCACCTTCCGCAACATCGTCGGGCACGCCCAAGGGGTGGGGGACCTGCGCTCGCTCTCGTCCTGGACCGCCGAGCAGTTCGATCCGCGGCTCAACTGGGACGACGTCAAGCGCATCCGCGACCGCTGGGGCGGCAAGCTGATCCTGAAGGGGATCCTCGATCCGGAGGACGCGGAGCTGGCCGCCCAGAGCGGCGCCGAGGCGATGATCGTCTCGAACCACGGCGGCCGTCAGCTCGACGGGGCGATCTCGTCCATCGCGGCGCTACCCGCCATCGTCGAGGCGGTGGGCGACCGGATCGAGGTGCTGATGGATGGCGGCATCCGCTCAGGCCAGGACGTGATCAAGGCGCTGGCGCTCGGCGCCCACGGCGTCTTCATCGGCCGTGCCTTCCTGTACGGGTTAGGCGCCGGCGGCGAGGCGGGGGTGACCCAGTGCCTCGACATCATCCGCAAGGAGCTCGACGTCACGATGGCGATGTGCGGCCTGCGCGACGTGCGCCAGGTCGACGAGCGGATCCTGGCCGGCAAGCCGGCCCTCGTCAACCGGCCGTTCTGACCAAAAGCTCCGCCCGGTCATGCGCCGGGCGGAGCGGCCTCCGCTACATGCGGTGCATGTGGCGGTGCATCATGCGGTGACGCATCATGTGCCGCCGGTGCATCATGTGGCGGCGATGCATCATATGCCGGTGCATCCGGTGGTGGCGCATCATCCGGCGCTCGCCGCGGGTCATCTGCACGTGCTCGATCATCGGGGCGGCCTGGATGCCGGCCGGGCTCGCCGGGGCGGCGGAGGCCGCGCCGATGCCGAAGGTGAGGCAGCCGAGAACCGCCGCCGCCGCGAGGCCCAGAGTCGTCTTCTTCATCTTTGGTGTCTCCTCTGCGCGGCCCCCGCGTCCGACGGCGGGAACCGGCCCGCCGGCAGCGGGTCACGAACAAGAATTTCCAACGGTGAAGGTTCCGGTGGAAGAATCGTTTTTCGCGAGACGGGCGCCGGAAAAAATTCGATCCTTAAAAAAATGTTGCCGGCTCCCGTATCCCGGCGCGCCGCCGCGCGTTTCTCCCGGCATTCCGGAACGGATGCCGCAACGATTGGGGAGCGCCAGACCATGCACGAGGGCATCCGGATCCAGGCCGACGCCGACGGCACCTTCACGCTTTACAGCGACACCCGGGTCATCCTGCGCGGCCTGACCCGCGAGCGCGCCTATCGCCTCGCCGGTCGCCTCGGCGAGTTCGTGTGGTCCTGAAGGCACCCTCGGCCTACCGCTCCCGTCCTGTCCGGACGAGGCTCGGGTCCTCGCAGCGCCATCACCGGGCCTCGTGCCCGATCCGCGCCGCCAGCGCCGGCGCGAGCCCGGTGCTCGGCTTCGGATCCGGCCGCCGGAACGTCCCGGCGGTCGCCTTGGCGGGCCGCTGCGCCGCCACGGCCTCGGCGAGCTTGACCGCCGCCACCACCTGATCGACCACCGGCACCGGCAGACGGTCGCGCACCCGGGCGCCGAGGCCCGTCAGGGGGGCGCCGGCGAAGATCAGCACGTCGGCGCCGTCCTCCTCGACCGCCACCCGAGCAAGGTCGATCAACTGCGCCTCCTTCTCCTCCTGGACGGCGGACAGGGCGGAGAAGCGTCCCTCCAGCGCCCGCACCCCGGCGCAGCGCTGCTGGAGCCCGTGGGCGGCGACGCATTCCTCGTACCAGGGCACCAGGGCGCGGGCGAAGGTGACGAGGCCGAAGCGCCGGCCGAGCAGGCAGGCCGACAGCATCGCGGCCTCGGCGAGGCCGATGACCGGGCAGTCGAACAATTCGCGGGCACCGAACAGGCCCGGATCGCCGAAGGCCGCGATGATCGCGACATCGACCGGGGGCGCCTCGGCCAGCATCTCGAGGGCGATGGCGCCGCCGATCTGCGCCTCGGCCCGGGTCGCGATGTAGGGCACGCCGCGGGGCGCGGTGGCGGTCAGGATCTCGGTGCCGGGCGCGGCGGCCGCGGCGCCGGTGGCGCGCATCAGCTCGGTCACGTCGTGGCTGGTATTGGGGTTGAGGAGGAGCAGGCGCATCGGGAGCCTCGTCTGGATCAGGCGGCGTCGGGCCGGGCGAGGCCGGCAAGCAGGGCCGTGCCGGTATGGCCGACATGGTCAGCGAGCAGGCGCCCGGCGCCCGCGGCGTCGCGGGCCTCGAGCGCGGCGAGGATCGCCCGGTGCTCGGCGACCGATTCGTCCCAGCGCGCCCGGCTGTCGAGGGCGCGGCGGCGGGCGATCTCGGCCCGGGCGTGCAGCGCCTCGTGCGCCTCCCGCAAGGGGGTGTTGCGGGCGCAGGCGACGATCAGGGCGTGGATCCGCTGGTTGAGGGCGAAGTAGGGGCTCAACTCACCGGCGGCGTGGTGCGCCTCCAGCTCGGACTGGTAGGCGCGTAACCGCTCCAGCTCGGCCGGGGTGATGCGCGAGGCCGCGAGCTCGGCCGCCGCCCGCTCGATGGCGGCGATCGCCTCGAACAGCTCGGTCACCGCGTCCGGCCGCAGCTCCGCCACCCGGGGCGAGCGGTTGGGGCGCAATTCCACCAGCCCCTCGACGGCCAGCAGCTTCAGCGCCTCGCGCAACGGCGTGCGCGAGATGCCGAGCGCCACCGACAGCTCGGTCTCGACCAGGGCGGCACCGGCCGGGAGCGTGCCGTCGACGATCAGCGTGCGCAGGCGCTCCGCCGCCTGGTCGTGCAGGCCGCGCCGGGGCCGCAAGGCCGCGGCTTCCAGCAGTACGGGCTTGCGCGGGCGCCCACGCGGGCGCCGGACCGGATCCATGCCTGTCGTTCTCCCTGGTCGTCGGGATGGGACCATAGCGGCTCCGATCGGACCCGGGCGCATCAATTCCAGGCAATTCTGCTGCCTGCCTCGGCATTTGGCATCAATTGCATGCAGAGCACGATAAATGCGTTGCGCGGGCCCGAAACCCGTCACACCCTGGTCTCGCGGCGGCGTCGAACGGCCCCGCCAGCCCCTTCGAGACGTCCGGATCACGCCCGGACGGCGCGCCCCTCACGAGCGAGGTCACCGACCATGCGCCGCCCTCTCGGCCTCCTGCTGGCCGCCGCCCTCTGGTCCTTCTCGCCCGGATCCCTCGCGCCGGCCTCGGCGCAGGAGGCCCCCGTGAAGGTCGGCTACGCCAAGTGCGCCCATTGCCTGCCGGTCGCCCTGCTGCCGGGCTTGGCCAAAGGCGCGACGATCGACGCCACCGGCTTCAATTCCGGCAACGACGTGCTGACGGCGCTGATCGCCAAGAGCCTCGACGTGGCGCAGGTCACCTACCTCCACTACGTCACCGCCCTCGACAAAGGCTTCGACATCGTGGCGGTGGCCGGCGAGGTGAACGGCGGCTCGGAATGCCTGTCGGCCAAGGCGCTGGACCTGAAGGCCGACGACTGGGCCGGGTTCAAGGCCGCGGTCGAGAAGGCGAAGGCGGCGGGTACGCCGCTCAAGGTCGCGGCCTCCCGCGGCAACGCGCAGGACATCCACATGCGCGGCGCCTTCCTGAAGCAGGGCATCAACCCGAACAAGGACGTGCAGTTCGTCAACATCCCGAACCCGTCCGACCACCTCGCGGCGATGCAGCGGGGCGAGATCGACATGGTCTGCTCGGTCGAGCCCTTCGCCTCGCAGATCCGGATGGCGGGGGCCGCACACCGCTTCGTGCTGCCCTACGACCAGGCCGCCGGCAACCTGACGAACCTCATCGTCACCCGCTCGGACGTGATCGCCAAGAACCGCGCCGGCGTGCAGGCGGTGGTCGATGCCGACGTGGCGCTCGTCGAGACGCTCAAGGCCGACAAGGGCGTGTGGGTCGACGTGATCAACCAGAAGACCGGCCTGTCGAAGGAGGTCGCCGCCGCGGCGATCGCCAACGCCGAGCCGGATTACCGGATGCATCGCGCCAAGACCCTCGCGATCGCCGCGATGATGCGGGACCTGAAATACATCAGCCGCGACGTCTCGGCCGACGTGGAGAAGCACATGGACTTCTCGTTCCTGGAGGCTGCCACCAAGAAGACCCGCGATGGCCTCGGCTACTGAGACCGCGCCGCTGCCGGAGGCGGCGCCGGCTCCCGCCCGCCGGCTGCCCCGGCGCCTCGTGGCCTTCGCCGAGCGGGCGGCCCTGCCGCTCCTCCTCGTCGCCGGCTGGGAGGCCTTCGCCCGCTCCGGCGCCCTGCCGGCGGCCCTGCTGCCGGCCCCGAGCACCGTGCTGCACGCGCTCGGGGACTGGCTCCTCGGCCTCGACGAGAGCACCCAGACCTATTCCGGCCACTGGGTGCCGGATGCGCTCGCGAGCCTGACCCGGGTCGCGGCCGGCTACGCGATCGCTTCCGTCTCGGCGATCCTGATCGGGGTCGCCATCGGCTGGTGGCGCTTCGTCGAGCGCACCGTCGAGCCGACGCTGCAGATGCTGCGGCCGATCCCGCCGGTGTCGTGGATCCCGCTCGCCATCATCTGGTTCGGCATCGCCGACAAGCCGGCGATCTTCCTGGTCTTCCTCGGCGCGTTCTTCCCCGTGCTGATGAACACCATCCACGGCGTGCGCGGGGTCGACCGCAACCTGATCCGGGCAGGCTCCATGATGGGCGCCTCCGAGCGCCAGCTCCTCACCGACATCGTGCTGCCGGCCGCCCTGCCGTCGATCTTCTCGGGCCTGCGCATCGCGATCGGCTCGGCCTGGATGCTGACGGTGACGGCCGAGATGGTCGCGGTGAAGAGCGGGCTGGGCTACGTCCTGTGGGATTCCTACTACTTCCTGCGCTACGACATCGTGCTCGCCGCGATGATCTCGATCGGGCTCCTCGGCTACCTGTCCGATCTCGGCCTCAAGGCGCTGATGGCCTCGGTGCTGCACTGGCAGAAGGGCACGACGGTGCAGGGGCGGTGAGCCGCCCCTCCCCTCCCCCCAGCTGCCCTTCCTCGCGGAGATTCCGATGAGCGCGATCGACCTCGCCGACGTCCAGAAGGTGTTTCGCGACCGCGACGGGCGCGACCTCGTGGCGGTAGACCGCACCCGCGCCACGATCGAGGCGGGCGAGTTCGTCTGCCTGCTCGGCCCCTCGGGCTGCGGCAAGTCCACCCTGCTCAACATGATCGCGGGCTTCGAGGCGCCGAGCGCCGGCGAGGTCCGGGTGGCGGGACGGCGCGTCGAGCGGCCGGGCGCCGACCGCGGCGTGGTGTTTCAGCAGCCGACGCTGATGCCCTGGCTCACCGTCATCGACAACGTCGCCTTCCACCTCAAGCTGAAGGGGATGGCGAAGGCCGAGCGGCACGAGCGGGCGAAGACCTATATCGACCTCGTCGGACTCACCGGCTTCGAGCGGCACTACCCGGCGGAATTGTCCGGCGGCATGAGCCAGCGGGTCGGCATCGCCCGGGCGCTCCTGATGAATCCGGCGGTGATCCTGATGGACGAGCCCTTCGCGGCGCTCGACGCCCAGACCAAGATCGAGATGCAGGAGGAGCTGGTCGCGATCTGGCAGCGGGTCGGCGCCACGGTGGTGTTCGTCACCCACTCGGTCGACGAGGCCCTGGTGCTGGCCAGCCGCATCGCCGTGATGAGCCGGCGGCCGGGCCGCATCCGCGAGTTCATCCCCTTCGATCTCGCCCGGCCGCGGGACGTGACGAGCCCGGACTTCAACGACATGAAGCGCCGCATCCTCGGGCTGATCCGCGAGGAATCGAGCCGCACGATGGCCGCGTGATGGAGGGCCGCGCGATGACCCGCCTCGGGATGCTGACCCCGTCGTCGAACACCCGGTTGGAGCCGGCGACGGCGGACCTGCTGCGCGACGCGCCCGCCATCACCGCGCATTTCTCGCGCTTCCGCGTCACCGAGATCACCCTCTCGGCGGCGGGGCTCGGGCAGTTCGACGAGACGCCGATCCTGAACGCGGCCGCACTGCTGGCCGACGCCAAGGTGGATGCGATCGCCTGGAACGGCACCTCGGCGGCGTGGCTGGGATTTGCCCGCGACGAGGCTCTGTGCGCCCGGATCACCGAAGTGACCGGCATCCCGGCGGCGACCGCGGTGCTGGGTTTCCGCGAGGCCTTCGCCCGTGCCGGCATCCGCCGCGTCGGCCTCGTCACGCCCTATACGGGCGACGTGCAGGCGCGGATCCAGGCGAACTGGGCGGCGGCCGGGTTCGACTGCGCGGCCGAGCGCCATTGCGGGCTCTCCGACAACTTCTCCTTCGCCGAGGTGCCGGAGGCGGAGGTCGCCGCGATGGCGCGAGCGGTCGCGGCGGAAGGCGCGGAGGCGGTGGCGATCGTCTGCACCAACATGGCGGGGGCGGCGATGGTCGAGGATCTCGAGGCCGAACTCGGGATCCCGGTCTACGATTCGATCGCCGTCACCCTGTGGGCGGCCTTGCGCACCGCGGGCGCCGAGCCCAACCGGATCACCGGCCGGGGCGGGCTGTTCCGGCTGTGAGAAGCTGACCGATCCGTCTCTACGGACCCATCCTCCTGCGCGTCATTCCGGGGCCGCGAAAGCGGAGCCCGGAATGACCAGGAGGGTGTCGATACGGCCAGAAAACAGCCAGCAGCCTCCGATGCTTACCGGTCGGCCTTGCCGCCGCTGACCGTCAGCTCGAGGTAGCGGCGCGTCGTCGGCCGCACGAGGTCGGCCATCGTCTGGGCCATCGTCAGCTCTTCCTTCAGCGACATCTCGAAGGCGGGCAGCCGGGCGCTCTCGCCGGCCGCCTCGGCGAGCGTGATCAGCGCGTCGTAGGCCGCCGCCTCGTAATTCTCGAAGGCGCGGTTGGCGAAGGCGTTCTTCAGGATCTCGTCCTGGGCCGGGGTGTGGGCCAAAGCCGCC
Organism: Methylobacterium sp. 174MFSha1.1; assembly: GCF_900116815.1. Classification (NCBI taxonomy): domain Bacteria; kingdom Pseudomonadati; phylum Pseudomonadota; class Alphaproteobacteria; order Hyphomicrobiales; family Methylobacteriaceae; genus Methylobacterium; species Methylobacterium sp. 174MFSha1.1. The sequence goes on from NZ_FPCB01000020.1 coordinate 11,325, forward strand.
ATGTTGCCCATGAAGCCGAGCACGCCCTCCTTCAGGGTCGAGGGGCTCTCGGACAGCGCCGCCAGGGCCTCGTCGAGCCGGTCGCGCTGGCCATGCGTCTCGGTGATGTGCCGACGCAAGGCCGCCTCCATGTCGGGGTAGCGCTCCAGGCGCTCGACCTGCCGCTCCATGATCTGGAGCGCCTGCAATTCGAGCGCGTGGGTGTTCTTCAGCGCGGTCAAGTACAGCGAACGGACGTCCTCGGCCATCGCGGGGGGCTCCTTGCCAGGGTGGTGTGGGGCAGGCCTGTGCTGCCCGGGCCAACGCCGCCCGGCAGCGCCGGTTCGCGTCCGATACTCATACTGTGACAAAGTATCCGAGCCGGTCGGGCGGGTCAGGAACGCCCGGGAGTGCACGGCGTTGTCCGCCCTCAACGGCGAGGGACATCGCCTCGCCCTCCACTCAGGGAGATCGCCATGACCGCATCACCCCCGCCCGTGCCGCCGGCCAACCGCTCCGACAAGGGCCCCGGCAGTGCCGAGCGCGCCCCGACCGAGACCGGGCCGAAGGGCACCGGCCAGACCGCCGACCCGGACAAGGTCGGCCAATCCGGCAACTCGAAGGTGAACACCACCCACCAAGGCCACCAGCAGGATCGGTGATCGCATGAGCACTTCGGACAAGACCGACGCCGCCAACCGCCACCATGGCGGACCCGGCAGCAGCCACCAGCGTCCCGACCGGCCCGACCCGACGGCCCATGCCGGCCCGAACCCGGGCGAGCCCACCAGCGACAGCCGCTCCCACGTCTCGGGCGGCGGCGGCGAGCGCGACCGGCACCACACCCACGATCCGGACCGCAAGGGGCATTCGCCGCGGTCGCATTGAGGCGAAGGGCGCCTGCATCCCGGAAAACACACCTTTCGTTAAGGGTGTTTCCCGTGAAACGCGGACGCGGGCGCCCTGATCCCGTCACGGCCTCAGCGCGATATCGCCAAGGTCGGGTCGCAGACGAGCATCCCTGACGAACTGCGTGCAGGGAGCCCGCTCGATGTCCATTCCGGTCCTTCTTCAGCCCGGCCTCACCCGCCGCGCCGCCCTGCTCGGTGCCGCCCTCGCCGTCTGCACCCTCCGCAGCGCCTCGGCCGCCGAGGATGCGGTGGCCCGGCTGGCGCAGCTGGAGCGCCGCGACGGCGGCATGCTCGGCGTCGAGGTGCGCGACACCGCCACCGGCCGCCGCTTCGGCCACCGGGCCGACGAGCGCTTCCCGATGTGCTCCACCTTCAAGGCGATCGCCGCTGCCGCGGTGCTCGCCCGGGCCGATGCCGGCAAGGAGGACCTGAACCGTCGGATCGCCTTTAGCCGCGACGCCCTCCTCAGCTACGCCCCGGTCACGACGAAGCACGTCGAGACCGGCATGACCCTCGCCGAACTCTGCGGCGCTGCGGTGGTGTGGAGCGACAACACCGCCGCCAACCTGATGCTCGACACGCTCGGCGGCCCCGGTGGCATCACCGCCTTCGCGCGGGCCCACGGCGACACGGTCACCCGCCTCGACCGCACCGAGCCGACGCTCAACACCGCCATTGCCGGCGATGTCCGCGACACGACGAGCCCGGCGGCGATGGTCGGCCTCCTGGAGAACGTCCTGCTCGGCCGTGCCCTGTCGGCGGAGTCGCGCGACCGGCTGATCGGCTGGATGCACGACAGCCCGACCGGGCTGAAGCGCGTGCGCGCCGGCCTACCTGAGGGATGGCGCACCGCGGACAAGACCGGCACCGGCGACAACGGCACCGCCAACGTGGTGGCGCTGATCCACCGGCCGGACGGTGCGCCGATCCTCGCGGCGGTGTATCTCACCGGATCACCGGCCGAGCCCGCCGCCCGCGACGCCCTGCACGCCGAGATCGGCCGGTTGATCGCCCGGAGCTTTCCGGGCGCCTGACCGCCCCAAAATATCCGCTCGAAGCCCATGTCGAAGACCACCCGTGCCACGCAAGTCCTCGCCCGCGCCGGCATTCCGCACAGCGTTTATGCCTACGACTACGATCCGGAGGCGACCCGCATCGGTCTCCAGGCGGCGGAGGCGATGGGCGTGTCGCCGGGCGAGGTGTTCAAGACCCTGATGGCGGCGATCGACGGCAAGCCGGTCTGCGTGCTGGTGCCGTCCGACCGCGAGGTGTCGCTCAAGAAGCTCGCCGCCGCCTTCGCGGGCAAATCCGCCGCGATGATGCGCCCGGCCGATGCCGAGCGGCTGACCGGCTACCATGTCGGCGGCATCAGCCCGCTCGGGCAGAAGCGCGCAGTCCCGACCCTGGTCGACGCGGCCGCCCTCGGCCTTCCCGAAATCTTCGTCAATGGCGGCCAGCGCGGCCTGCAGCTGCGGCTCAAGCCCGACGACCTGGTGCGCGTGCTCCAGGCCCGGACCGAGGCGGTGACCTGACGGGAACGCGGCGTTAACCACGATCCGCCAAGGCTCTGCAGCGGGATCGGCGATGGGGACGGGCGGATGGATGACGGCGTGCGGTGGCTGGCGGGTCTGATCGTCCCGAGCCTCGTCGTCCTGGGCCTCGCGGGGCCGGCGAGTGCGGCCGACATGCCGGAGCCCGGCACCTGGCCGGTGCCGCGGCCCGCCCAGGCCCCTCCCCCGCCCCTGCGCTACTTCCCGCGCGGCGACAACGACGCCTCGCCCGCCACCCGCGGCGATCCCGCCTGCCAGGGCTTCGTGCCGACCAATGCGCCCGGCGACCCGACCTATGTCGGCTCGCCCTTCGGCATCGGCAAGCCGAGCTATTACGGCTTCCCGCCTCCGCGGGGCGTCGATGATCCCTACGGGCGCCGGATCGCCCGGGGATGCTTCTAGAGCTTGCGTCGAGCCGACTCCCCGACCATGCGCCTTCGCGGCGGAATGATTCGCTCTTGCCGACCCGGCCCCGACGGATAAACCCGGTCTTGCCGCCGCCGGATCTCCGCTCATGACCCGCATCGCCTGCCTCCACACCGTCGCCAGCAACGCCGCGCTCTTCGACGAGGCTGTGCGGGCGGCCGGATCGGCCGATATCGGCCTGCACCACACGGTGCGCGCCGACCTGCTCGCCGCCGCCGAGCGCGAGGGACGCCTCACGCCCGAGATCGCGGCCGAGACCGTCGCGGTCCTGCGCGGCCTGTGCGCAGAGGCCGACGCGGTCCTGCTGACCTGCTCGACCCTGGGCCCCGCCGCCGAGAGCGCGTCCGCCGACGCGCCCGTCCCGGTCATGCGGGTCGATGCGGCCCTGGCCGCGGAGGCGGTGAAGGCGGGAGGCCGGGTGGTGGTACTCTGCGCCGTCGCCACGACGGTCGAGCCGACCCGGCGCCTGTTCGAGGCGGCCGCGCAGGCGACGGGTGCGGAGGTGAGCGTGCAGGTCGTCCCCGGGGCCTGGGAGGCGTTCAAGGCGGGCGAGTCCGACCGCTACCGGACGCTGGTCGCCCGCGCCGCCGGCACCGCGCGGGAGGACGGCGCGACCCAGGTCGCCCTGGCGCAGGCCTCCATGGCCGGCGCCGCCGCCCTGCTCCCCAAGGCGATCCGGCCGCTGACCAGCCCGACGGTCGGCCTCGCGGCGGCGATCGCCGCGTCCCGGACGGCGTAGGCGACGGAAAGCGGCCGGGAGAAGCCCTACTCCGTAGGCACGGCCATGCGCGCTCGCGTCTCCTCGTCGAGTACGGCCCGGATCGCCGCCGTCAGCGGGTGGCGGGCGGTGTGCCGGGCACCGTAATCGAGGTTGAAGCCGTAGTCGAAATCCGGCGGATTGCGGCCCTGGTTGTGCTGGAGGATCGTCTCCAGCTTGTCGAACCCCTTGGCGAGGACCGCCTCCGGCGAGGTGCCGGCCTCGTACTCCTCCCACAATGCCAGGATCTCGTCCCGGCGCGCCGGCGGCAGCGTTGCGGTGAGGGCGAGGAGATCGTGACGCTCCTGCGCGCTCTTGTCCGCCGCGCGGGGATCGGTCGCCGGGATGTCGCCGCCGACCGCCTCGCCGAGGTCGTGGACGAGGCACGTCTTGATGAGCTTGAGCCCGTCGATCCCCGCGACGCCGTCGGCAAGCACCATCGCCATCAGGCAGAGCCGCCAGGTGTGCTCGGCGGTGCTCTCCTGCCGGCCGGACGCGGTGGCGCCGCTGCGCAGGGTGCTCTTGAGTGCTTCGGCCCGCCGCAGGAAATCGAGCGTACCGGCGAGGTCGTCCGGGGTCATGAGCGGGAAGGCTCCTCGCTCAACGCGGTCTCGACTGACCTGAGGACGAGCGCGACGTCCTCCGCCGTGGGATCGGCCGCGAGGTCACCGTGCACGACCCGGTTGCGCAGGGCGACGAGGGATCTCAGCGCGCGCTCGGTTTCCGGATCGATCAGGCCGTTCATGGCGAGGGCTTGCACGACGGTGCTGGGTGGGCTGGCACCACCGGCGTCCTCGCTATATGCCCGCAACGCCGCCTCCAGCAGCGCCCAGGCCATGATGAAGGCCGGCCGGCGGTGCCCCGCGGCGTCGAGCGCCCGGATCTCCGCGATCTGCGCGCGGATCCCTGCCGGATCGGCTTGCGGGATCGTGATCGCCCGGAGCGGGTCGTTCGCGACGAACGCGACGTGGAGGCGCCAGTCGGGATGGCCGTCGAACAGGCGGCGGATCGCCGGCAGCGGCGGATCGGACGGTCCCGGCCCATGCCGCACGTCGATGGCGACGTTGTGCCCGTGCTTCCGGGCCACGGCGTCGGGCCGGTACCCTCCGAGGAAATCGGGGAGTTGATCGGGCTCCGGCTCGGCCTGAAAGGCGAAGCCGGCCTGCTCGTAGCGCGCGCGCAGGGTCTCGATGCAGCGCCGCTCGGCCTCTGTGTCGGGAGATCTCAGGGATGGAGCCATCAGGCTCTCCTCCAGCCGGTCGGATCGTCGTCGATGCGGATATAGACGATGGGCCGGGCATTGCGCAGAGCATGGGCCAGCTGATCGCTCGGCTCAGCGCAGTCCCACTCGACCCCCGGTTCCAGTTTCTGCACGACGACGCGTTCGATCGCGCGATCGTCGTTGTAAGCCAGGTTGATCAGCGCATCCATGATCGGCTTCACGATATTGTCGATATCCCCCACCATGGGCGCATCCGGGAAATAGTAGATCGTGAGGCAGAACGGCCCTTCGTCGACGAATCCGAGTTGGTAGGTCGCGTCGATGCGGTCCCGGGCCGCCTGCCTGACGGTCGCCATCCACCGCGCCTTCGAGACTGCCCGCGCCTGCAGCGAGAGAGGTGTGGCACCGATGAAGAATTCGAGCGGGTAGAGGGTTTCTTGCACGGGCACGGTCCGGCTCGAGGCTGAGCGAATCACGTCATCTTACCCAAAGTCATTGATATTTTCAGAATGCGATCGTCCTGGACGTCCGATCTCTTGCCGTGTCGATGGCGAGGTGGAACGGCGTGGATCTTCCAAAATTCTTCGCACCGCACCACCCTGGCGCCCGATCCCCGCCCCGATTACGCTCCCCGCCCATTCGGCCGCCAGGAGCCCCGCGCGATGACACCACCCCCCTCCCCTTCCGCACTCCTCCGGCTGACCGACGTTCCGGCCCTGCGGGCGCAGGTGCGGGCGTGGCGGGCGGCCGGCGAGGGCGTGGCTCTGGTGCCGACCATGGGGGCCTTGCACGAGGGTCACCTGTCCCTGGTGCGGCAGGCGCAGGCCGGGTCGCGGCGGGTCGTGGTCAGCATCTTCGTCAACCCGACGCAGTTCGGCCCGAACGAGGATTTTTCGCGCTATCCCCGCGTCCTCGAGGCCGATCTCGCCCTGCTGGCGGAGATCGGGGCCGATGCCGCCTTCCTGCCCGACGTGGCGACCATGTACCCGCCGGGCTTTGCCACCACCGTGACGGTGGCGGGGCTGACCGAGGTGCTGTGCGGGCCGGTGCGCCCCGGGCACTTCGCCGGCGTCGCCACCGTGGTGACGAAGCTCCTGCTGCAGGCCCTGCCCGACCGGGCGATCTTCGGCGAGAAGGACTTCCAGCAGCTCCAGGTGATCCGGCGCGCGGTCCGCGACCTCGACATCCCGGTGGCGATCGAGGGCGCGCCGACCCTGCGCGAGCCTGATGGCCTCGCCCTGTCGTCGCGCAACCGCTACCTCTCGGCGGAGGAGCGGCGGGCTGCTCCCACGATGCACGCGGTGCTGCAACGGGTGGCCGAGGCCGTGCGCGGCGGCGCGGACACGGCGCCCGCTTTGGCCGAGGGCCGGGCGGCCCTGGAGGCGGCGGGGTTCGCGCCCGTGCAGTACCTGTCGGTGAACGATGCCGAATCGCTGGCGCCGCTGGAGCGGGTCGCGGGCCCGGCCCGGGTGCTGGCGGCGGCCTGTCTCGGCCGCACGCGCCTCATCGATAACGTCGCGGTCTGAAAGACGACCGCGACGCGCGGATATCTCAATCGCGCAGAAGCTCGTTGATGCCGGTCTTCGCCCGGGTGCCGGCATCGACGCGCTTGACGATGACGGCGCAGTAGAGCGACGGGCCGGGGGTGCCGTCCGGCAGGGCCTTGCCGGGTTGCGTGCCCGACACCACCACCGAGTAGGGCGGCACGCGGCCGTAGGTGACCTCGCCGGTCGCCCGGTCGATGATCTTGGTCGAGGCGCCGATATAGACGCCCATCGAGAGCACGCTGCCCTCGCCGACGATCACGCCCTCGGCCACCTCGGCGCGGGCGCCGATGAAGCAATTGTCCTCGATGATGACCGGGTTGGCCTGGAGCGGCTCGAGCACGCCGGCGATGCCGGCGCCGCCGGAGATGTGGCAGTTCTTGCCGACCTGGGCGCAGGAGCCGATCGTGGCCCAGGTGTCGACCATCGTGCCCTCGCCGACATAGGCGCCGAGATTGACGAAGGAGGGCATCAGCACCGCGCCGGCGGCGATGTGGGCGCCCCGGCGCACCACCGCGCCCGGCACCGCCCGGAAGCCCGCGGCGCGGAAGCGCGCGGCGTCCCAGCCCTCGAACTTCGACGGCACCTTGTCCCACCAGCCACCGCCGCCGGGCCCGCCCGGGATCAGCGCCATGTCGTTGAGGCGGAACGAGAGCAGCACCGCCTTCTTGAGCCACTGGTTGACGACCCAGTCCTGGTTGCCGGACTTCTCGGCAACCCGCGCCTCACCGGAATCCAGCAGCGCCAGGGCGGCCTCGACGGCCTCGCGCACCGGGCCGCTCGTGTCGGCGCCGACGGTCGCGCGGTCCTCCCAGGCGGCTTCGATGGTCCGGGCGAGATCGGCGTGCGACATGAGAGGCGTCCAGGCGGGAGTTCGGTTCGGCTCCCCTCTAGCAAAGCCCTTGGCGTGCTGTCACGTCGGGTCGGCGGCGCGGCTGTCGGCAAAGGCGCGGGTGAGGGCGGCGAGTTCGTCGGCGAGCGCGTCGTGGATCACCGCGGCGGCGTCCGGAAAGACCTCGAGCACCCGGCGCATCACCGCCTGGGTGACGACCATGACCTCGACCGGGCCGCGCCCGGCCCGCGCGGTGGTCGGCCGCTCCACCGGAGAGAACAGGGCGGCCTGGCCGATCAGCGCCGAGGGACCGGCCTCGACCGGGGCGCCGCGGGGGCCGCGGGGCTCCAGCATCACCGTGCCGCGCATCACCACGAAGCCGCCCTCGGCGGTCTCGCCGCGGGTGAACAGCACGGCGCCCGGCTCCAGCCGCCGGCGCTCGGCCGCGAACGAAATCAGCCGCAGGGCGTCCCGGTTCATCAGGCCGAACAGCGGCGCCGCCTCCAGAATCGCGATGTCGTCGTCGAGCGCCAACGGCCCCGCTCTCCCCTCCGGCGCCGGCGTCGGATGCCCGGGCAGCCCGGCCAAGCTCTAGAGCATTTTGCGCCGCGCCGGACACCGGTTCGTCGCAGAAAATGCGGCGCGGCGGAAGCCAGGGCTCCGCGATCCCCCCATGCGCACCGATGCCCTCACGCGACTTGGCTCACGCGACCCGCGCGCCGGCCTCGCGCCCGGGCCGCAGCACGACGCGGTCGCGCCCCTGGCGCTTGGCCTCGTAGAGCGCCGCGTCGGCGGCCGAGAAGACCTGCCCGCCGGTCTCGCCGCCGCCGACCTCGGCGACGCCGAGGCTCACCGTGACGAAGCCGCCTTCGTTGCCGACATGCGGGATCTGCAGGCGGGCCACCGCCCGGCGGATCCTCTCGGCCCGGGCGACGGCCGCCGGGCCGGAGGAGCCCGGCAGCAGCACGGCGAATTCCTCGCCGCCGATCCGGCAGGCGGTCTCCGCCGGCGCCCGGACCTGGCGCTGCAGCACCCGGGCGACGGCGCGCAGCACCTCGTCCCCGGCGAGGTGGCCGTAGGTGTCGTTGTAGCGCTTGAACCGGTCGGCATCGAGGAGGACGAGGGACAGGCGCCCCCCGGTCCGCGCGGAATCCTCGTGCATCCGCGCAAAAGTCTCGTCGAAGTGGCGCCGGTTCGTCAGGCCGGTGAGCCCGTCGGTCTGGGCGAGGCGGGCGAGGTCGCGGTTGGCGGCGAGCGCCCGCTCCTCGGCGCGGGTGCGCCGCTCGAGCTCGCGCTGGAGCACGAGGGTCAGCCCGATCATGCCGGCGCACAGGAACGACACCAGGACGGCGATCACCAGCGCCCTCGGCCACCACAGGTCGGCGATGGCCTGCGTCGGCACCACCACGGTGGCGACGAGCGGATGCGTGCCGATCCGGCTGTAGCTGAACAGGCCCTCGACCGCCTCGGTATAGCCGGTCGCGACGAACCGCCCCGCGCGGTGCTCGAAGAAGCGCCGGAAATGCGGCGCCGCCGTCAGGTCCTTGCCGATCGCCTCCTCCATCATCGGGCTGCGCACCAGGAGCTCGCCGCTCTCGCGGAAGAACGCGATCCGGGTGCGGTCGCCGAGGCTGAGACGGCTGAACAACGCGTTGAAGTAGCCGATGTCGATCGTGCCGACGACGACGCCTGCGAAGGCCCCGTCGGCATAGGCGAGACGGCGGCTGAGCGGGATCACCCAGCGCCCGCCCGGCGTCATCCGGAGCGGCTTGCCGATGTAGAGCCCGACATCCTCCCGCTCCTTGTGGGTCCGGAAGAAGTCGGCGTCGGGAAAGCGCAGCCGGCGGGGCACGATCGCGGTCGAATCGGCGAAGGCCTGCCCCTGCGCGTCGAGGGCCAGGATGGCGCCGAGGCCCTTCGCGGTGGCGGACCGGTCGAACAGCACGGCCTGGCGCAGGGCCGGCGCGATGCCGTCGATCTCCGGATCGTGCAGGCCGTCGACCACGCCCTGGAGCGACAGGTCGTAGAGCTCGATGTTGCGGTCGACCATGTGCTCGACCGATTCCAGCAGGTTCTGCGACACGCGGCCGACCTGCTCCCAGGCGCTGCGGCGCATCTGCATGACGGTCAGGCCCGAGGCGCCGCCGATCACCAGGGTGGCGGCGACGATCGCCCCGGCCAGCGTGCGGGACGCGGCGGACGGTCGCCTGCGGGATCCGGGTTGCATCGACGCTCCGTTGCGCGGTGCCTTGACGATCCCTCCGGTCTAGGACCAGCAGCCTAAGATCGGGTTGCGCCCCAAGGAAAACCGGTCCCAGGGCTAACCGATCGTTAGGCCCGGCTGCTCACGTGGAGGTGGGCGCCCCGTGCCGTTTGCGGATACGATCCCGCGCGGCAGAACCCGAAAGGAGGGACCGCGATGCGTGCCGACACGAGACCGCCCATGATCAGCCGAGGCACGCCGCGATGCTGAGCCCCGCCCTGCGCGAGGAGATCGCCCGCCGCCACGGCACGCCGGCGGTCGTCATCGACCTCGACCGGGTGGCCCGCAACATCGCCCGGCTCCAGGCCGCCTGCGACGCGGCCGGCCTCGCCAACCGCCCGCACATCAAGACGCACAAGAGCCCGGTCCTCGCCCGGATGCAGATCGAGGCCGGCGCCCGCGGCGTGACCTGCCAGAAGATCGGCGAAGCCGAGGTGATGGCCCGGGCCGGGATCGACGACATCCTGATCAGCTACAACCTGATCGGCCCGCACGCGATCGGGCGCCTCGGCCGGCTCCTGCGCGAGAGCGCCGCCCGGATCACGGTCGCGGCCGACAATCCGGTGACGGTGGCGGGCCTGCCCGAGGCGGCGCGCGAGGGCGGACGCAGCCTCGACGTGGTGGTGGAATGCGACACCGGCCGCAAGCGCGCCGGCGTCGAGACCCCGGGCGAGGCGGTGGCGCTCGCCCGCGACATCGCCGGCCGGCCCGGCCTCGCCTTCGCGGGCGTGCTCCTCTATCCCCCGGCCGGCGCCGCCGACGGCGCGCAGGCCTTCCTCGACGCGGCGCGGGCGGGCCTGGCCGAGCACGGGCTTGCCCCCCGCATCGTCTCGACCGGCGGCACGCCGAACCTGCCGGAGCTCGGCCGGGTCCGCGGCGCCACCGAGCACCGGGCCGGCACGGTGATCTTCAACGATCGCATGATGATGGCGGCGGGCGTCGCGACGCTCGAGGATTGCGCGCTGGCGGTGCTCTCCCGGGTGGTGAGCCGGGCCTCCCCCGAGCGCGGCATTCTCGACGCCGGCTCGAAGACGCTCACCAGCGATTCCGGCGGCGGCCTCGACGGGTTCGGGTTGCTGCCGGACCATCCGGGCGCCCGAATCAGCGCCTTCGCGGAGGAGCACGGCTTCCTCGACCTCGCGGCCTGCGCGGAGCGGCCTCCGGTCGGGACGCTGGTCGAGGTGGTGCCCAACCACGTCTGCGTCGTCGTCAACATGGTCGACGAGCTGGTGGCCGTGCGGGGCGGGGACATCGTCGGCACGCTGCCGGTGGAGGCGCGGGGGATGATCGCGTGAGCGCATCCTGACGGCGGGCGCCGCTTCGCGAACGCCGATTCCGCCACCCTCGGGGTCGTCCCGGGGCTCGCCGAAAGGCGAGAACCCGGGATCCGGAAACATATGGGCGAGGATGACGTGGTCCGTCACGGTGCGCGACAGCGGCCTACGTCCAAGCCCAACAGGCGATCGTAAGCCGCCGCCCTTTCCCGGACGACTGGAGCGAGAGCGGAAGGAGATCCGGGATCCAGCACAAGCACTCGCGAAGCGACCGCTTGTCCGCAACGTTTCAATAGACTGAGCCGCTACGCGGCACTTCTCCCCTGGATGCCGGATCTCCTTCCACTTCGTTCCAATCGTGCAGGCCCGTACCGGGCCGGGAAAGGGGAGACTATGAAGCCAGGAGGGGAATGCACGCCAGCCGGGACGGTGTCGAGACGGTTCGAGGACAACCCCCCGCCACAGGCCCGAGCTACGGCAGCAGCTTGTACCCCCCGCCCTCCGTCACCAGGATCGAGGCGGTGGCCGGGTTCGGCTCGATCTTCTGGCGCAGGCGATAGATGTGGGTCTCGAGGGTGTGGGTGGTGACCTGCGCGTTGTAGCCCCAGACCTCGGCGAGCAGCGTGTCGCGCCCCACCACCTGCCGCCCGGCGCGGTAGAGGAAGCGCAGGATCGCGGTTTCCTTCTCGGTGAGCTTCAGCTTCGAGCCGCGCTCGCCGACGAGGAGCTTGGCGCCGGGCCGGAAGGTGTAGGGGCCGATCTGGAACACCGCGTCCTCGCTCGCCTCGTACTGGCGCAGCTGGGCGCGGATGCGGGCGAGCAGCACCGCGAACTTGAACGGCTTCGTCACGTAGTCGTTGGCGCCGGCATCCAGCCCCTGCACGGTGTCGGAATCCGAGGCCTGGCCGGTCAGCATGATCACCGGGCCGCGAAAGCCGCCCTGGCGCATCTGCCGCACCGCCTCGCGCCCGTCGAGGTCGGGCAGGCCGACATCCATCACCACGAGATCGACGCGCTCGGCGGCGACCCGGTCCATCGCCCCGCGCGCGGTCTCGGCGGTGACCACCTCGAAGGCGTCCGACAGGGCGAGCTGCTCGGTCAGGGTGTCGCGCAGGGTCGGATCGTCGTCGACGACGAGCAGGCGGTGGGCGTTCGACATCGAACCGGCACTCTCGAGGGAAGGCGGGCGGGCTCTCGCGATCCCGTCCGCCGGGCCACGGTCCCGGACGGACCGCAGCCTGGCAGCGTGCGGGGCAGAGTAGCGGAGCGACAAGCCGCGGCAAGGGCCGGACCCCGCCCTGTCCACGGCGCTCGCCCTCAGCCCCGGGGCGGCAGAGCGCCCTCCGGACGGGCTGGGACGGGGCGCAGGTTGCTCGGCGCGGCGAGATCCGGGCGCGCGACCGCCACCGGGCAGGCCTGGAGCCAGAGATAGGCCCGCAGCGCCAGCCAGGCATCCTCCAGCGCGCCGTGGTGAGCCCCGGCCCGGGACAGGCCGATGCGCCGGCACACGACGTCGAGGGCCGCCCTCCCCTTCTCGCCCCGGCGGCGATAGGCCTCCATGGTGCAGTACGCCTTCGTGGACACCGGGGCGAGGCCGGCGGCGGCGAATTCGCGGTTGAGGAAGCCGAGGTCGAAGGCGGCGTTGTGGGCGACGATCAGGTCGGCCCCGGCGAGGAGCTCCGCGAGGGCGCCCGCATGGGCGGCGGCCGGGTCCTGGTGGCGCAGCAGCCAGTCGTCGTAGCCGTGCACCGCCTCGGCCCTCGGGTGGCTCGCCCGGCCGGGATCGAAGATCAGGTGATGGCAGGTGATCGCCGGGACGCCCGAGGCGAGGGAGGCGGTGGCGAGGGCGACGGCCCCGACGCTCACCACCCGGTCGGTCTCGGCCAACCCCGTCGTCTCGACGTCGACCGCGACGACGCGCGGCGGCAGCCAGCCGAGCCAGTCCGGCGCGGGGTCGGGGAGCGGGATCGGCGAGGACATCAACGAGGACATCAACGAGGACATGGCGGTCGGGGGACTCGAACGGGGACGGCACGGCATTCTCCGCCGGGCCGGGCGCCCTGTCACGCTCCCCTCGACGGGCCCGGAGCCGGCGCCGTAGAACGGGATCCCATGAAGACCGGGGTCCCATGAAGCGCATCACCCTCCCGCACCTGCGGGTCCGCCCGAACCCCCTCGACCGCCGCCGCGGCACGCTGATCGCCGGTCCGGTCCTGATGCCCTGCGCCCTCGGCAAGGGCGGCCAGACGCGGACCAAGCGCGAGGGCGACGGCGCCTCGCCCCGCGGGACGTTCCGCCTGCGTGGCGGCTTCTACCGGCCGGACCGGCTCGGGGTGCGGCCTGCGACCCCCCTCCCCTTGCGCCGCATCCGCCCGCAGGACGGCTGGTGCGACGAGCCCCGCGACCGGCGCTACAACCGCCCGATCCCCCTCCCCGCCCCCGGCATCAGCGCGGAGACGATGTGGCGCGACGACGGGCTCTACGACCTCGTGATCGACCTCGACTACAACCGCGGCCCGATCCGCCCGGGTCGCGGCAGCGCCATCTTCCTGCACGTTGCCCGCCCCGGCTTCCGGCCGACCGAGGGCTGCGTCGCGCTCCGCCGCCCCGACCTCGTCCGGCTCCTGCGCCGCCTCGGCCCTGGGACCCGCCTCACGATCTAAAACAAGCTGTTCTTCGATAACGCCGAAGATTTGAGAGAATTTTCTTCTCGGTCGATGCTGCGGAGCACAAAAAACTCTTTCATTTTGGTAACGCTGCCACACTCGCGCTGCGGGAAAACATCCTGTAGGGTCCAGCTGCCACACAAAAACCGCATCGGACGCAGGGAGAAGACGCATGCTCGACGCCTACACCGCGACCGAGATCGTTCGAGCCCGACAGATTCACGCGGCGGAGGGCGCCCGCGGCACCCTCTGGGACAGCACCGCCCGCTATCGCGACGGGCTGCCGAACTCCCCGATCCTGCTCACGGACGAGGACCGCGTCCGCTTTCTGGAGCAGGCGCGGGAAGAGATCCGCTGCCTGCACGCCAATTGAGGTGAGGGCCTGGCGTCAGCCCTTCGGCTGGCGCGCCCCGAAGATCGCACTGCCGACCCGCACATGGGTCGCGCCCATCTGGATCGCCGCCGGGTAGTCGGCGCTCATCCCCATCGACAGGATCGGCAGGGCATGGCGGCGGGCGATCGCCGCCAGCAGGCCGAAATGCGCCGAGGGCGGATCCTCCGCCGGCGGGATGCACATCAGCCCCGAGACCGTGAGGCCGTGCGTCTCGCGGCACTCGGCCAGGAAGGCATCGACCGCGCCCGGCGCCACGCCGCCCTTCTGCGGCTCCTCGCCGGTATTGACCTGGACCAGCAGGCGCGGGTGCCGGCCGCTGCGCTGGATCTCCTTCGCCAGGGCGGCCGCGAGCGACGGGCGATCGAGGGTGTGGATCACGTCGAACACCTCCACCGCCTCGCGCGCCTTGTTGGATTGCAGCGGGCCGATCAGGTGCAGCTCGACGTCCGGACACGTGTCGCGCAAGGCGGGCCACTTCGCCTTGGCTTCCTGCACGTAGTTCTCGCCGAACAGACGCTGGCCCGCCTCCAGCGCCGGGCGAATCCCGTCCGCGGGAATCGTCTTCGAGACCGCGATCAGCGCGACGTCGGTGGAATCGCGCTCGCTGTCCTCGGCAGCCCGGGCGATCGCCCCCCGCACCTCGGCCAGATTCGACGTGACGGTCTGCGGGTCGATCATGACCGGCTGCCTTTCCGCTTGATTGTTGACCCTCGGGACCAAACCGTGTCCTAGTCCGCCGGCGCCGCGCCGAGCAAGCTCAACCGTTTGCGGCCGTGACGTTTTCCCTTCATCCCTGCCGCCGGTGCTCACGGCGCCGGCGCCGACCGGTCGCAAAGACGCCGCCATGGCCGAACGTTACAACGCGAAGGATTCCGAGCCCCACTGGCAGCAGGTGTGGGCCGAGCGGGAAATTTTTCGCACCCGCAACGACGATCCGCGCCCGAAATACTACGTGCTCGAGATGTTCCCCTACCCGTCGGGGCGCATCCATATGGGTCACGTGCGCAACTACGCGATGGGCGACGTGGTCGCGCGCTACAAGCGCGCCAAGGGCTTCAACGTCCTGCATCCGATGGGCTGGGACGCCTTCGGCCTGCCGGCCGAGAACGCCGCGATGCAGAACAAGGTCAATCCGCGGGACTGGACCTACGCCAACATCGCGACGATGCGGGCGCAGCTGCAATCGATGGGCCTGTCGCTGGACTGGAGCCGCGAGATCGCGACCTGCGATCCGGAATACTACAAGCACCAGCAGCGGATGTTCCTCGACTTCCTGCAGGCTGGGCTGGTCTCGCGCCGCACCGCGAAGGTGAACTGGGATCCGGTGGACCACACCGTACTCGCCAACGAGCAGGTCATCGACGGGCGCGGCTGGCGCTCGGGCGCGCTCGTGGAGCAGCGCGAGCTGACCCAGTGGTTCTTCAAGATCACCGACTTCGCCCAGGATCTGGACGATCGGCTCGACACGCTGGAGCGCTGGCCGGAGAAGGTCCGGCTGATGCAGCGCAACTGGATCGGCCGCTCGGAAGGCCTGGAGCTGCGCTTCGCCCTGGAGAACGCACCCGAGGGCGCCGCCGGCGACGTCACGGTCTACACGACCCGTCCCGACACCCTGTTCGGCGCGAAGTTCCTGGCGGTCGCCGCCGACCATCCCCTCGCCGCCGCGGTGGCAAAGGGCGAGCCGGCGCTGCAGGACTTCATCGCCGAATGCCGGCGCATGGGTACGGCGCAGGCCGCGATCGACACGGCGGAGAAGCTCGGCTTCGATACCGGCCTCAAGGTGCGCCACCCCCTCGACCCGTCCTGGACCCTGCCGGTCTACGTCGCGAATTTCGTGCTGATGGAGTACGGCACCGGCGCGGTGTTCGGCTGCCCGGCCCACGACCAGCGCGACCTCGACTTCGCCAACAAATACGGTCTCGGCAACACGCCCGTCGTCTGCCCGCCGGACCAGGACCCCTCCGGCTTCGTGATCACCGATACCGCCTATGACGGCGACGGGCGGATGATCAACTCGCGCTTCCTCGATGGGATGGACACCGACACGGCGTTCAAGACCGTCGCCGACCGGCTGGAGGCGGAGACGCTCGACGGCGCGCCCGTCGCCCAACGCCGGGTGCAGTTCCGCCTGCGCGACTGGGGCGTCTCGCGCCAGCGCTACTGGGGCTGCCCGATCCCGGTGATCCATTGCGAAGCGTGCGGCGTGGTACCTGTGCCGGTCGAGGACCTGCCAGTGCGCCTGCCGGAGGAGGTCTCGTTCGACGTGCCCGGCAACCCGCTGGAGCGCGATGCGGCCTGGCGCAACGTGCCGTGCCCGTCCTGCGGCGCGCCATCCCGGCGCGAGACCGACACGATGGACACCTTCGTCGACTCGTCCTGGTACTTCGCTCGTTTCACCGCACCCTGGCTCACGGACGCTCCAACCGACAAGGCGGTCGCCGACCATTGGCTGCCCGTCGACCAGTATATCGGCGGCATCGAGCACGCGATCCTGCACCTGCTCTATTCCCGCTTCTTCATGCGGGCGATGCGCAAGACCGGTTGGGCCGGGCTCGACGAGCCCTTCGCCGGCCTGTTCACGCAGGGCATGGTGGTCCACGAGACCTATCGCGACGAGGGCGGCGCCTGGGTGCAGCCGGTCGACGTCAAGGTGGTGACCGAAGACGGCGCCCGCAAAGCGTTTCACGTGAAAACCGACGCGCCGATCGCCATCGGGGCGATCGAGAAGATGTCGAAGTCGAAGAAGAACGTCGTCGACCCCGACGACATCATCGCCTCCTACGGCGCCGACACCGCCCGCTGGTTCATGCTCTCCGACTCACCGCCGGAGCGCGACGTGATCTGGACCGAGGACGGCGTGCAGGGCGCATCCCGCTTCGTGCAGCGGGTCTGGCGCATGGTGAGCGAGGTGGCCGAAGGCGGAACAGAGCCCCCGGGCACGGACAGCGACACGGCGCTGAAGGCGGCGCACAAGGCGCTGAACGCGGTCGGCGAGGATATCGAGCGGCTCCGCTTCAACCGCTGCGTCGCCCATGTCTACGAGTTGGCGAATAGCCTGCAGGAGGCGGTCAACGCCGAGCGCGGCCACGTCCCCTCCCCTGCCCTGCAGGAGGCGACGCGGATTCTGGTCCAGCTCATCGCCCCGATGATGCCGCATCTCGCCGAGACCTGCTGGACGGCGCTCAAGCAGGACGGTCTCGTGGCGGAGGCCGCTTGGCCCGCGGTCCGGCATGAGTTGCTGGTCGAGGACAGCGTGACGCTGCCGGTGCAGATCAACGGCCGCAAGCGTGCCGACGTCACCGTGCCGCGTGATGCCGACCAGGCCGCCGTGCAAGCGGCCGTGCTGGCGCTGGAGCCTGTGCAGCGGGCGCTCGAAGGCAAGCCGCCGCGCAAGGTGATCGTGGTGCCGCTGCGCATCGTCAACATCGTGGTCTGATCGATCGCGTATCCCGGACGGGTTCAAGGCCCGGCGATCCTCCGATCGCCGGGCCCTTTGTTTATCCGCGACATCCCCGATTTCCCGCCCTGCTCCGATCTGCGCCCTGCTGCTGCCGCAGAGACTCTTTAGGTCCCCTCCGCTAGTCTGAGGCGCGACCCGGGAGGCCCCGTTTGCCTCTTGGCAGGGCCTCAGCGTAGCGGTAACGGCATCGGCGTCGCGACGGGATCTTTGGTGGCAGGACGGACCTTCATGGCAGGCAGCACGGCGAAGACGGCGCGAAACCTTACCCTCGTCGCCACCCTGGCGCTCGGCCTCTCGGCCTGCTTCCGGCCGCTCTACGGGCCGACCGCCTCCGGCGCCCCCTTGAGCGCCGTGCTGGCCTCGATCCAGGTCGATCCGGCGAAGACCGCGCAAGGGCAGGAGCGCCTCGGCCACTACCTGCGCAGCGAGCTGGTCTTCGATCTCGACGGCTCGGGCCAGCCGTCGGAGAAAAAGTACCGCCTGACCCTCGCGGCGAGCGAGACGGTGCAGACGCCGATCGTCAGCTCGATCACCGGCCGGGCCGAATCGGCGACGTTGCTCGGCACCGCCTCCTACAAGGTGCAGACGCTCGTCGGCGACCGCATCATCACCGAGGGCGTCGCCCAGGGCACCGCGACCTACGACCGCTCGGCCCAACGCTTCGCCAGCCTGCGCGCCGCCCGCGACGCCGAGATCCGGCTCGCCAAGCTCCTCTCCGAGCAGATCAAGACCCGCGTCGCCGCGATCCTGGCGACCCAGCCCTGAGCCCGCGCGCGATCGCCGGAGGCGTGTCATGACCGCCGTGAAGGCCGGCGAGGTCGAGGGGCTGCTGCGTCGCGGCCCCGACCCACGCATCGCCGTGATCCTGGTCTACGGCCCGGATACCGGCCTCGTCACCGAACGCGCCCGTCTGCTCGCAGAGAAGGCGGTCGACGACCCTTCCGACCCGTTCGCGCTTGTGAAGATCGATGGCGACGTGCTGGCGGCTGATCCCGGCCGCCTGATCGACGAGGCCGGCACGGTCGGGCTGTTCGGCGGCAAGCGGGCGGTCTGGGTGCGGCCCGGCAGCCGCAACTACGCGCCCGCGGTCGAGGCGGTGCTGAAGCAGGACGGCCTCGACACCCGCATCGTGGTCGAGGCCGGCGACCTCGCCAAGTCGGCCCCGCTGCGGGTCGTCTGCGAGCGCTCGCCCAAGGCGCTGGCGATCCCCTGCTACCCGGACGATGCCAGCACCCTGGCCGACCTCGTCGAGCGAACCCTGCGGGCCGACGGCTTGCGCATCACCCGCGACGCCCGCGACCTCCTCGTCGGCGGCCTTGGCGGCGACCGGCGAGCGAGCCTCGGCGAGATCGAGAAGCTGGCGCTCTACGCCCGCGGCCAGGGTGAAATCGGCATCGACGACGTCGAGGCAATCGGCAGCGACGTGTCGGGATCGATGCTCAACGCGCTCATCGACGCCGCCTTCGCCGGCCGGGTCGCGGAAACCGAGCGCGCCTATCGCCGCTTCCAGATCGAGGGCATGGACGCCTCGGTGATGCTGGGGGGTGCGCTCCGCCACGCCCTCACCCTCCTCGCCACCCGCCTCGACGGCGAGGGCAAGAGCCCAAGCGCGATGGTGGCGGGCTGGCGCAGCCTGCATTTCCGGCGCCAGAAGATCGTCGAGACCCAGCTCGCCCGCTGGAGCCCGGCCTCTTTGCGCCGGGCGGTGTCGCTGCTGCAGGAGGCGGTCCTCGGGGCCCGCCGGGCCGGCGGCGACTTCTCGCACGCCATCGCGGCCGATCTCTTCCTGCGGCTTGCCAGCGAGGCGGCGCGGCGGGGCTGACAGGCCCCCTGCTCTCTTCGGGGCCGGGCTCGTTGCCCGGCCCGATCCTTCACATCTCCAGGCGGCGGCACAGCCCGTCGAGCTGATCGAGGCTGGTGTAGCGCAGGCGCACCTCGCCGCCGGCGCCCTTGGCATCGATCGACACCACGACCCCCAAAATATCCTCCAGGCGGCGCTCGAGAGCGCGGGTATCGGCGTCCTTCTCCACCGCGGCCTTGCGCGGCCGGCCGGGACGCGGGCCGGTGCCGGTCTGCTCGCCGGCGGCCAGGGCCTCGACCTCGCGCACGGTCATGCCATCGTCGATCACCCGGCGGGCGACGGCCTCCGGATCCTTGACGGCGAGAAGCGCCCGCGCGTGACCGGCGGTGAGCGTGCCGGCGATGACGTGATCCTGCACCCCGGGCGGCAGCTGCAGCAGGCGCAGGGTGTTGGCGAGGTGGCTGCGGCTCTTGCCGATGATCTCGGCGAGCTCGGTCTGGGTGTAGCGGAACTCGCTCATCAGCCGCTCGTAGCCCGCCGCCTCCTCGATGGCGTTGAGGTCGGCGCGCTGGACGTTCTCCAGGATGGCGTATTCGAGCGAGGTGCGGTCGTCGATCTCGACCGTGACGACCGGAACCTCGTGCAAGCCGGCCCGCTGCGCCGCGCGCCAGCGCCGCTCGCCGGCGACGATCTCGAACGCGTCCGGCACGTTGGCGAGCGCCCGGACGACGATCGGCTGGATTACCCCGCGGGTGCGGATCGAGGCCGACAACTCCTCGAGCTCGGTCTCGGCGAAGTGACGGCGCGGGTTGCGCGGGTTCGGCCGCAGGAACTCGATCGGTACGCGCCGCTGGCCGGCCTTCGGCTTCTCGGGAGCGGCCGGAGTTTCCTCGCCGAAATCACCGATCAGCGCCGCGAGACCCCGCCCCAGGCGCGGTCGCGCTCCCTCCTCCGCCATACCCTTCATCCTCTCCATAGCTCCACTGTGTACGCCGTCAGGCGGCGGCCGGCAGGCGGCCTTCCCGCTGGATGATCTCGGAGGCGAGCCGCAGATAGGCCTGCGAGCCAGCGCATTTGAGATCGTAGAGCAGCACCGGCTTGCCGTGAGACGGCGCCTCGGAGACGCGCACGTTGCGGGGGATCATGGTCTCGTAGACCTTGTCGCCCATGAACTCGCGCACGTCGGCCACGACCTGGGCCGACAGGTTGTTGCGCGGATCGAACATCGTCAGCACCACGCCCTGGATCGCCAGGCGCGGGTTGAGCGCGCCCTTGACCTGCTCGACGGTGCGCAGGAGCTGGCTCAGGCCCTCTAGCGCGAAGAACTCGCATTGGAGCGGCACCAGCACCGCGTGTGCCGCCGCGAGGGCGTTGAGCGTGAGCAGGTTGAGCGAGGGCGGGCAGTCGATCAGCACGTAGGTGAAACGCTGGTCCTCGGACGCCTCGTTCCGGTCGAGTGGTTCGAGCGCCCGGCGCAGGCGCTGCGCCCGGTCCGGCGCACTCGCCATCGCCATCTCGAGACCCAGCAGGTCCATGGTCGAGGGGATGAGCGAGAGCCGCGGCACCGCCGTGGCCTGCACTGCATCGGCGAGCGGGGCCTCGCCGGCAAGCACGTCGTAGGTCGAGAGACGGCGCTGGCGCCGGTCGATGCCGAGGCCGGTCGAGGCGTTGCCCTGGGGGTCGAGATCGACGATCAGCACGCGCTCGCCGATCGCCGCGAGCGCAGTGCCGAGGTTGATCGCCGTCGTGGTCTTGCCGACGCCGCCCTTCTGGTTGGCGAGCGCGATGATGCGCAGGGGTCGCGGGCTGCCGCTCGCCTGCGACTCGGGGGATTCCGCGATCATGGGAGAAGGCCGCTCACTCTGGAGACGCGGACGATTCTGGCTTCAGAATCGGTCCGGCTCGGGATCAGATCCGCAGTGAATCTCCACCTTTCCTCTGCCTCGGTCAATTCGGTTAAGACATCACGCCCTTTCGGAAAAAGCCCGGTGGCGCTTTTTTTCAACAAGGGTTCCGTCCAGGTGAGGAGTTGCGACAGCGGCGCGAGGGCCCGCGCCGTCACGATCTGCGAATCAGTGAAGCCCGCGATCACGCTCTCGATCCGGGCGACATGGATCTTCGCCGGTGCGCCGGTGAGCCGGGCGGTCTCCTGCAGGAAGGCGCCCTTGCGACCGTTGCTCTCGACGAGGTCGACGCGGAAACCCGGCCGTTCGCGGCCGGCAATCGCCAGGATCAATCCCGGGATACCGGCGCCACTGCCGAGATCGAGCCAGCGCGTCGCCTCCGGGGCGAGGGTCAGAAGCTGGAGCGAGTCGGCGACGTGGCGTGTCCAGACCTCGGCCAGCGTCGAGGGGCCGACGAGGTTCTTGATCGATTGCCAGCGCGTGAGCTGCGCGACGTAGAGATCGAGCGCCGCGGCTGTTTCACGTGAAACGCCGGCCTCGCGCAGGACAGCGTCACGACCGGGAGGTGAAGACTTCATTCGGCCGGGACCTGCGTGGACGTGCCCCGACGGGCATGGGCGGCAAGGAGGGTGAGCGCGGCCGGGGTAACCCCTTCGATCCGAGCAGCCTGGCCGAGCGTGAGGGGTCGGACCTTGTCGAGCTTCAGCCGCAACTCGTTCGACAATCCTGCGATGCTGCCGTAATCGAGCAGAGCCGGCAGAGCCACGGCCTCGTCGCGCCGGAACGCCGCGATGTCGGCCTGCTGCCTGTCGAGGTAGACCGCGTAGGTCGCGTCGGTACACAGGCGGTCGGCGAGGGCAGGGGGGACGGTCCGGAGTTCGGGCCACACCTCGGCGAGCCGGTCCCACGTGATCTCCGGATAGGAAAGGAGCTGGAAGGCCGACCGACGGATGCCGTCGCGGTTGAGGGCGATGCCGTGGCGCTGCGCCTCCGTCGGCGTCAGGCTCAACTCGTCCAGCCTCTGCCGCGCGCCCTGGAGCGCTTCACGGCGCGCCGCATCATGGGCGGCACGAATCGGCGAGACGCAGCCGAGGGCGAGGCCGCGGCCGGTCAGGCGCTCGTCGGCATTGTCGATCCGGAGACTGAGCCGGTACTCCGAGCGCGAGGTGAACATTCGATACGGCTCGCTGACCCCGTGGGTCACGAGGTCGTCGATCATCACGCCCAGATAGGATCCGGCCCGGTCGAACACCGCGAGGTCCGCCGCGCCGGCGAGCCGGGCGGCGTTGAGCCCGGCCACCAGTCCCTGGCCGGCGGCCTCCTCGTAGCCTGTGGTCCCGTTGATCTGGCCGGCCAGGAACAGGCCAGCGATCCGGCGGGTCTGCAAGGTCGGATCGAGTTCGCGCGGATCGACGTAGTCGTACTCGATCGCGTAGCCTGGGCGCAGGATCACCGCCCGCTCGCAACCGGGCAGCGACCGGACGATGCCGGCCTGGACATCTTCGGGCAGGGAGGTCGAGATCCCGTTCGGGTAGACCGTCGGATCGTCGAGGCCTTCCGGCTCCAGGAAGATCTGATGCCCGTCGCGGTCACCGAAGCGCACCACCTTGTCCTCGATCGACGGACAGTAGCGCGGCCCGCGGCTGGTGATGCCGCCGGAATACATCGCCGAGCGATGAAGATTGGCGCGGATCAGGTCATGCGCCACTTGGCCCGTCCGGGTCACGCCGCACTCGATCTGCGGCGTCGTGATGCGTTCGGTCAGGGTCGAGAACGGCACCGGTTCGTCATCGGCGGCTTGCTTGTCGATGCCGTGCCAGTCGATGGTGCGGCCGTCGAGACGTGGCGGCGTCCCGGTCTTGAGGCGGCCGAGGGCGAAGCCGTGCCGGTCGAGGGTCGCCGAAAGGCCGAGCGCCGGTCCTTCGCCGATCCGGCCAGCTGGTGTTGTGAACTCGCCGATATGGATCAGGCCACGCAGGAAGGTGCCGGTGGTGAGGACCACGGCACGACAGGGGAGGGTGCGGCCGTCGGCGAGCACGACGCCCGCCACCCGCCCGCCGGCGATGGTGAGATCCGCGACCTCGCCCTCGACGATCGTCAGGTTGGGCGTGTCGCGTAAGGCGGCCTGCATCGCCCGCGCGTAGAGTTTGCGGTCGGCCTGCGTGCGCGGTCCGCGTACGGCCGGGCCCTTGCGGCGGTTGAGCAGACGAAACTGGATCCCGGCCCGGTCGGCGACGCGGCCCATCAGCCCGTCGAGGGCGTCGACCTCGCGCACGAGGTGACCCTTGCCGAGGCCACCGATGGCCGGGTTGCAGGACATCGCCCCGAGCGTGTCGCGGCGGTGCGTGACCAGGGTCGTGCGAGCGCCGTAGCGCGCGGCCGCCGCGGCCGCCTCGGCGCCCGCATGCCCGCCGCCGACGACGATCACGTCGCGGGGGAGAGAATCGTCAGTGAGCATGCGGTGATTAGGCGGTCTCCTGCGGCCGCGTCAATCTCGCTGCCGTCCGATCCCGCGTTTCACGTGAAAACACTACGGACAGACCGCTCACTTGCCGATGCAGAAGCTAGAGAAGAGCCGGTCCAGCATCTCCTCGACGCCAACGCGGCCGGCCACCTCGCCCAAGGCTCGCACGGCGAGGCGCAGATCCTCGGCTACCAATTCGGCCGGCAGCTCGGCGCCATGCGTGACGACGCGATCGAGGTGATGGAGACAGCGTTCGAGAGCGAGCCGCTGCCGCTCGCGCGTCACGAGCGCGTCTCCGCTGCCGAGGGAGGTTTCCGCCCGGCGCTCGATCTCGCCAAGGAGCCGGTCGAGACCGGCGCCTGTCCGGGCCGAGATCGGAAGCTCATCGGCCACGAACGGTCCTGGCAGGTCGCGCTTGGTGGCGACGACGAGCACCGGGACGGAGAGGGAAGGGGGCGCCTCGCCGTCCGGCTCGCGCAGCCATAGGACAAGATCGGCCTGATCGATGCGCCGCCGGCTGCGCGCCACGCCCTCCGCCTCGATCGCGTCCGTACTGTTGCGCAAGCCCGCCGTGTCGACCAGCAGAACCGGCAAACCGCCGAGATCGCATCGAACCTCGATCGCGTCCCGCGTCGTCCCGGGAATCGCCGAGACGATCGCGACGTCGCGTCGGGCCAGCGCGTTGAGCAGGGTCGACTTGCCGGCATTCGGCGCGCCGGCGAGCACCACCGTGAATCCGTCCCGCAGGCGCTCGCCCCGGCGGCTGTCGGCGAGGGCGGACCGGATCGCCTCGCGGATGCGCGCCGCGGCGTCCCGCCCGGATGCGGTCAGAGCCTCGTCGTCGATATCGCCTTCATCGGAGAAGTCGAGCGCGGCCTCGGTTCCGGCGAGAATGTCGAGAAGGGACGTCCGCCAGCCTTCAACGGCGCGGCCGAGGGCGCCGTCGAGCTGGCGGACGGCCTGACGCCTCTGGGCCTCGGTCTCGGCCTCGATGAGGTCGGCCAGTCCCTCGACGGCGGTCAGGTCCATGCGGCCGTTGAGGAAGGCGCGCCGGGTGAAGGCACCCGGCTCGGCCGGCACGAGGCCGGGCATCCCCCCGAGGCTGCGCAGGACCGCCGCCCGTACCGCCGGACCGCCGTGGAGGTGCAGCTCCACCATGTCCTCGCCAGTGGCGGTGCCGGGGCCGGGCAGCCAGGCGACGAGGGCGTGATCGAGCAGCTCCGCGGTCTCGGGCTCGCGCAGGGTACGCAGAGAGAGACGCCGCGCGGCGGGCAGCGGTGCCCGGATCAGCGCCCTTAGGGCCGAGCCGGCCTGTGGCCCGCTGATCCGTACGACGGCAACGGCTGTGCGGCCGTAGCCGGTGGCGGGAGCGAAGATGGTGTCGGGGGCATGCATCGGGCGTGAGGGCAGCAGGCTTTGGGGGAGCGCCGGATCGGGGATCCGCGTGCCGTCGCTAAGCACGGATCCAGGCACGATGCCGAACGGGTGCTTCGATCTCGATGCGCCGATGCTGCTTTGCAAGCGACGCTCCGGAACGCAACCCCGAACCGCTTCCAATCCAGGATATCTCCTCCCACCCACGCCCTCATCCTGAGGGCGTGGGTGGGAGGAGAGAAGAGGGGAGGGGGCGCAGATATCAATCTTACGCACCCTATCCAAACGAGAACGGCGCCCTTCTCGGGGCGCCGCGCAAGTCGTTCGGGTGACCGCGACCAGCGGTCGGGTCAGGTGTTCATCGAGTCGAAGAAGTCGCCGTTGCTCTTGGTCTGGCGCAGCTTGTCGAGCAGGAACTCGATCGCGTCGGTGACGCCCATCGGGTTGAGGATGCGGCGGAGCACATAGGTCTTCTTGAGCGAGTCCGGCGGGACCAGCAGCTCCTCCTTGCGGGTGCCGGAGCGGGTGATGTCGATCGCCGGGAAGATGCGCTTGTCGGAGACCTTGCGGTCCAGGATGATCTCGGAGTTGCCGGTGCCCTTGAACTCCTCAAAGATTACCTCGTCCATCCGCGAGCCGGTGTCGATCAGCGCGGTCGCGATGATGGTGAGGGACCCACCCTCCTCGATATTGCGGGCGGCGCCGAAGAAGCGCTTGGGCCGCTGCAGGGCGTTGGCGTCGACGCCGCCGGTCAGCACCTTGCCGGAGGACGGCACCACGGTGTTGTAGGCGCGGCCGAGGCGCGTGATCGAGTCGAGCAGGATGACGACGTCGCGGCCGTGCTCGACCAGGCGCTTCGCCTTCTCGATCACCATCTCGGCGACCTGGACGTGGCGGGTCGCCGGCTCGTCGAAGGTCGAGGCGATCACCTCGCCCTTCACCGAGCGCTGCATGTCGGTGACCTCTTCCGGCCGCTCGTCGATGAGCAGGACGATGAGGTAGCACTCGGGGTGGTTCAGGGTGATCGACTGGGCGATGTTCTGCATCAGCACCGTCTTGCCGGTCCGCGGCGGCGCCACGATGAGGGCGCGCTGGCCCTTGCCGATCGGCGCGACGATGTCGATGATCCGGGGAGAGAAGTCCTTGCGGGTCGGCTCCGACAGTTCGAGCTTGAAGCGCTGCGTGGGGAACAGCGGCGTCAGGTTGTCGAAGTGGACCTTGTGCTTGATCTTGTCCGGGTTCTCGAAGTTGATGGTGTTGACCTTGAGCAGCGCGAAGTAGCGCTCGCCGTCCTTCGGGCCGCGGATCGGGCCCTCGACGGTGTCGCCGGTGCGCAAGCCGAAGCGGCGGATCTGCGTCGGCGAGATGTAGATGTCGTCGGGGCCGGGCAGGTAGTTCGAGTCGGAGGAGCGCAGAAAGCCGAAGCCGTCCTGCAGTACCTCGACCGTGCCGGCGCCGATGATCTCGACGTCCTTGGCAGCGAGCTGCTTCAGGATCGCGAACATCAGCTCCTGCTTGCGCATGGTCGAGGCGTTCTCGACCTCGACCTCCTCGGCGAAGGTGAGGAGTTCGGTCGGTGTCTTCGACTTGAGATCCTGCAGCTTCACCTCGCGCATGGCGGGGGCGGCGGGGGTCTCGATCGGGGCGAGGGTGTCTTCGATCATGGGATATCGGGGTGCGGGGGCGAAGCGGGGAGCGTCATGTCAGGACAGGTCCGGCCGCCGCAGGACGCGGCGTTGAGCGGAGAGCAACGGGGCGGCCGAAGCGGGCACCGGTCGCGAAATCGTCGCCTGAGTGTCCCGGAGGTCGCGTGGAGGAGCCGAGAGGCCCTGGATGCGACGTGACGTGACGATGGAGGAGGGAACGACTTTATGTAACGGGTCCTCGTCGTCGACTCAAGTCCGCGACTGCGGAAAAGTGGGGAGAGGCGCGGTGCGGCGGCATCTTAGAGACGGCGGACCCGATGCGGATGCTCCGGCCGCACCCGAAGCATGGTGAACTATCGGCGCAGTCGTCGCGAGCCCGCATTAACATATGGAAGGTTTAACCCCCAGGTCACGACCGGCGATCATCCCAGCCCCGCCGAGCTTCAGGCTTGTTCCGACCGGTGTCGAGGTATTGCGACGGAAAAGCCCAGTATCGCGGGTGGCTGCATCAGCAATGATGCGGTTGCCGGCGTGCGGCTCAGCGGCGGCGCAGCCGGATATAGAGCGCGCCACCGCCACCGTGATGGTGGGCCGCCTCCTCGAAGCCGACGACCAGGGGGCGCAATTCGGGCAGGCGCAGCCAATGCGGCACGCTGCGGCGCAGCACGCCGCGCTCGCCGTAAGGATCGCCGCCGGCCCCGCCCTTGCCGGTGACGACCAGCACCACTGCGTGGCCCTGGGCCCGGGAGCGGTGCAGGAAGCCGATCAGCGCCGCATGGGCCTCGCTCTGGCGCATCCCGTGCAGGTCGATCGACGCGTCGACGCTGCGCGAGCCGCGGCGCAGGGCGGTGCGCACCCGCCGCTCAAGGGGCGCCAGCGGCGGCAGGGCCGGCGCGGGCGGAGGGGGCGTCGGGACCGGACTTGGCTTCGAGACCGGAGTTGGCTTCGAGACCGAACTTGGCTTCGGAGCCGGCGTCTTCGCGGCGGGACGACCGGGTCGCACCGTCACGGCGAGCGGGGCCGGCGCGGAGACAGGCTCCGGCGGCGGGGGAGGGGAGGAGGGGACGGCCCGCCCACGCAAGGGGGTGACCAGGCGGGAGATCTCCGCCCAGAGCCGCGTCTCCTCGGCGGAGAGCCGGCGCCGACGCCGGAAACGGGGCGGCTCGGTCACGGCGCGGCTCCCGCATCGCCCTGCTTCGGCAGCAGCACGACGAAGCGCGCGGGATCGCGCAGCAGGCCGGCGACCGCGCCCGCCCGGGCGCCGGTGCCGAGATAGAGGTCGCCGCGGGCCGGCCCGAGGATCGCCGAACCGGTATCCTGCGCCACGACGAGGCGGCGCAAGGGCGTGCTGCCTCCCTCCGGGTCGGGCAGCGAACCCTCCAGCCAGAACGGCAGGCCGTAGCGCCACAGGGTAGAATCGACCGCGAGGCTGCGCCCGGCGGTCAGCGGCACGCCGGCCCCGCCACGGGGGCCGGCCCCCTCGGTCACGCTCTCGTCGAGGCGGAAGAAGACGTAGGACGCATTGCGGCGGATCAGGTCGCGGGCGAGGCCTGGATTGGCGCGCAGCCAGCCGGTCCAGCGGGCGAGCGTCAGGCCCTCGAGCGGCAGGTGGCCGCCCGTGACGATCAGGCGGGCGACCGAGGTGTAGGCCCGGCCGTTGCGACCGTCATAAGCGAGGCGGACGGAGCGGCCGTCGGGCAGGCGCACCCGGCCGGAGCCCTGGACCTGCAGCACCAGGAGGTCGACGGCGTCGCGCAGCCAGAGGAGCGGGCGGGCGCGGGCGCCGAGCGCGCCGTCCTCGATCGCCGCCCGGTCCGGATAGGGCCCGAAGGCATCCCCGTCGCGGCGCGCGGCGCGAAGCGAAGGGTCGAGGCCGGGCCGGGTCTCGCCGGGCTCCAGCGAGACGAGGTCGTCCGGGCGCGCGAGCGCCGGCACGGTGAAGTCCGGCGTGGCGACCGGCGAACCGGTGAGTTCGGGCTCGAAATAGCCGGTGAGGAAGCCGTTCGTGCGCTCAGGGATCGCGTCGCGGTTCGGCCGCAGGACGCGGTAGGCTGAGAAGTTCCGCTCGAAGAAGGCGCGGGCCGCCTCCGGCGCCACGTCGGCCGCGGCCTTGCAGGCACTGGCGAGGTCCTGGCTCGGCGCGCCCGGCGCCGCCTCGGAGAGAACCGGGCCGGCAGGGGCCGCGCAGGTCGCCCGGAAGGTCGTGAGAGCCGCCGCGAGGTCGTCGCCGGAAAAACCCGGCAGGGCGGCGAGGGGGACGGGTTCGAGGATGGCCTCGCCGACCCGCAGGGGGGCCGCATCCGCCGGGACGGCGCCGCCGGCGAGGAGGGCGGCGAGGGCCAGCCCGGCGGACGCGCGTCCGATCGCGGAACTGGCGGCGGGAAAGGGGCCGAAGGCCGGTGGCATGGGCTTGTCGGGCTCCGGCCCCGGGAATGCTGTGCTCTGGTCGCGTCGCGCAGGACTTGAAGGAGCCTTCGCGACGGAGGGAGTGTCGCCGAGGGCCGGCGGCCGATCAAGCCGCCGGCGCCGTCAGTGGCCGGCTTCCGTGGCGACGAGTTGCCAGTTCGGGTCGCGGCTGCCCAGCGTCCGGGCGAAGGTCCAGACGTCGGTCACGTCGACGACCTTCTCGGGGCTGCCGTCGACGACCTGGCCCTGCGGCCCGCGGGTGGCGGTGATCAGCTTCGAGAGGTAGCGCACGGTGACCTGGGCCACGCGGTTGCGCACGTCGACCCCGACGATCTCGGCCCGGTCGATCGACACGAAGGTGGTCTCGACGGTCTGGCCGGCGCGCTCGCGGCCCTGGATCGCCCGTTCGAACCCGTCCGCGACCTCGCGCGAGAGCAGGGTCTTGAGCGTCTTGCGGTCGCCCTTGGCGAAGGCCGTCACGATCGTCTCGTAGGCGACCTTGGCGCCGTCGGTGAAGCCGCGCGGATCGAAGGTCGGCTCCTGCTGGATGATCAGGTCGAGGCCGCGGGCGGCGGGCGAGTTCGGCTCGATCACGCCCTTCCAGTTGCGCGGCACCGCGGTGGCGACCGGCGCGGCGGCGCCGCGCTCGGGGCCGGCACCGGGCAGCCGCACGACGTTGTCGCCGTCGCGGGGGGCCGCCGGGGGCTCCTCGCGCCGGGCCAGCGGGTTGAACGGCGGCCGCTCGCTCCCGGTCTTCTGGCCGAGGACCGAGCGCAGCTTCCAGATCACGAAGACCGCAAGCCCGAGGAAGATGAGGGTCGTAAGGTCGAGGGAGTCCTGCATCATCGATCCGTTCATCGATCCGTTCTTGGCGGCGTCCTTGGCGGCTTCCTTGGCGGCGTCACGCGTGGCATCCCCGACCGCCCCGGCACAGCTTGCGACATCTGCGGCGCATCGACGGCTTTGGCACCGGGACCGGGGCGTGGCAAGCGTCCGGCCGGCGCCGCACCGCGGGCCATTCGGTTGATATGGGGCCGGGGCCCTGCCGTATCCAGGCGCCCGCGCGCGACGATGCAGTGTTCCTTGGCGGTGTTCCTTGGCGGTGTTCCTTGGCCGTGTTCCCGGCCTCGATCCCGCTGGGCTTTGCCGGAGAAGCCGGCCTGCCGCTGTATCGGGAAGGCCGGGGTTGTGGCGCAAAAGGGATGATCGGCGCCTCTGCTTGTTCGCGGCCTGCGGGCATGATAGCCGCAACGCCGCCGACGCGCGCGCCGTTTTTCGCGCCAGCGCGCGCCGGCCCGTCGTTTACGTCCAGCCCTCGAAGGAACCCTCCGCCATGGCCGATTCCCCGCTCCCGAACGGCAACGGTGGCGCCGCGGCGCAGCCCGAAGACTTCACCCCGACCCTCAACGCCCTGGCGCAATACGCCAAGGACCTCTCCTTCGAGAACCCGAACGCCCCGCGCTCGCTGCAGCCGCAGGAGCAGGGCCCGCAGATCAACATCCAGGTCAACGTCAACGCCCGGCAGCTCGCCGAGGAGGATTTCGAGGTCGAGCTGCGCCTCGAGGGCGACGCCCAGACCGGCGGCGACGTGCTGTTCGCGTTCGAGCTGACCTATGCGGGCATCTTCCGCCTGCGCAACATCCCGCAGGACCAGATGCACCCGGCGGTGATGATCGAGTGCCCGCGGCTGCTGTTCCCGTTCGCCCGCCAGATCATCGCCGACGCGGTGCGCAACGGCGGCTTCCCGCCGCTCTACATCGACCCGATCGACTTCGTCGGCCTCTACCGTCAGAAGGCCGCCGAGGCCCAGGCGCAGGGCGGCGTGGCGTAACATGGTGATCGCGCGGGCCGGGAGTCCCGGCTCGCGCACCCTCGAAAAGTGTTTCACGGGAAACGCGGCCGTTATCCCTAATCCCTCAGGGTCGGCACCAGGGATGCCACCAGCAGCCCCGCCATCGCGAGGTTGAACACCCGCAAGGCGCGCCGCGTCCTCAGCACCCGGGCGGTACCGACGCCGATCAGCGTCCAAAAGCCCAAGCAGGGCAGGGCGACGAGCCCGAACAGGATCGCGAGCGCGAGCGTCGCGGCGAGTGGGGCGGCCTCCGCTTGCGCCGTATAGGTGGCGAGCGCGCCCGCGGCGATGATCCAGGCCTTCGGATTCACCCACTGGAACAGGGCCGCCTGCAGGAAGCCGAGCGGACGACTTGCCGTCGTCGCGGGGTCGGCCGGATCGGAATCGGAGCTCGCGATCTTCCAGGCGAGCCAGAGCAGGTAGGCCGCACCCGCCCATTTCAGCACCGCGTGGACTCGTGGGTCGGTGAGCAGCGGCAGGCCGGCGGTGCCGAGGACAACCAGCATCACGGGGAAACCTGCCGCGATGCCGAGCATGTGCGGTACGGTGCGGGCAAAGCCGTAGGTCGCGCCGGACGCCACCACCATGGTGTTGTTCGGGCCGGGCGTCGCCGACATCGCGACCGCGAACGCGCCCGCCGAGAGAAACCAGGTCCAGTCCACGCTCGATCCGCTCCGCGCCGTCATAGGCCGCCGGTGCGATGATACACGGTTCCGAGGCCGTGCTCGCGGCATCGGCGATCGGGTCGGCGATGCTCTCGCGCCCTGCTGTCAGTCCACACTCCAGGTCGCGGCCGGGCTGCCGGCCATTTCGATGAACCCTGGGTCAGGTGACCGCAGGACGACCCGGCCCTGCCCCCTGGACTCCCGCCCCCGGATCGGGCGATGGGGGCCGTGCGCGCTGCCACCTTCGATCGGTTTGGCGCGCGAGAACATCTGCGCGTCGCGCGAGAGGAAGACGACGGGATGGCGTACTGGCTCTACAAGTCCGAGCCCTCGGTCTGGTCGTGGGACGACCAGGTCGCCGCCGGCGCGGCGGGAACGTTCTGGAACGGGGTGCGCAACCACGTCGCCCGCAAGAACCTCGAGGCGATGCGGCTCGGCGAGCAGGGCTTCTTCTACCACTCGAACGAGGGCAAGGCGGTGGTCGGCATCGTGGAGGTGATCCGCACCTACTACCCCGACCATACCGACGAGAGCGGCCGCTTCGGCATGGTCGATGTGAGGGCGGTCGCAGGCCTGCCCCATCCCGTCAGCCTGGAGGCGATCAAGGCCGAGCCCGCTCTGCGCGAGATGGTGCTCGTCAACAATTCGCGCCTGTCGGTTCAGCCGGTCAGCGAGGCGGAGTGGGCGCTGGTGCGCCGCATGGGGGGCCTCTGATCGATGAGGCGGCTGGCGTGAGGCGCATTCTCGCCGGGTGCGGACTGCTCGTCCTCGCGCTGCTGGCGCAACCGGCGGGCGCCCAGCAGAAGCCCAGAACTCCGGACCCCAAGGCACCGGCCAAGCCCGCCGGGCCCGAGAAGGTCCTGACCTGCGGGGCGCTGTCGAACCTGCGCATCCTGATGGCGGAGACGGGGGGCAACCCCGCCGCGATCCGCACGCGGCTCTCCGATCCGAAGGCCGACCATCTCGGCTGCACGCGGGTCGGCCGCGACCGGATCGAGGGCAATGCCGAGCGGGTGGTGGTCGGCGGCACCGCCTACGATTGCCTGAAGGTCAAGGAGACGAGCCTGTGCCGCTGGACCCTGTCGGGGGTGCCGGCGGAGGCGCCGTGAGAGGCTGCCTCCGCCGATAAGCGTCATACGATTTCCGATTGATCGCTCGGCGATTGCTGCGCAATCGCTTTCGCGATGCGGAAATCAGCCTCGCTCACGTGTGTGGAGCCGGAGGCTCCACCGCGCGGGCTGGCGATACAATTTCCGAACTGATCGTTCGGAACTCGCATCAGATGCTCCAGTACGGCGTGGCGTTGAAATACTGGTGGACGTGCTCCTCCCACTTCCGGTCGTAGGAGGGGTCGTTGCCCTCCGCCGAGGCCGGCGGCGCGGCGCGGAGCTGCTCCTCGGTGAGGTCGAGGACGTAGGCGTCGAGCTCCGGCGCGAAGCGCAGGGTCGACCACGGGACGGTGTGGTAGCCCTCGCCGATGCCGAGGAAGCCGCCGAAGCTCATCACGGCGTAGACCACCTTGCCGGTGGCCTTCTCGATCATCAGGCGCTCGATGCGGCCGATGCTGTCGCCGTTCGGACGGCGCACGGCGGTGCCCTCGACCCGGTCGCTGGCGATCAGCGCGTTGGTCTCGCTGGTGGTGGTGCTGCCCATGTCGGAGCGATCGCCGACGGTCGGTGCGACGGTGGTCATCGGAACTCTCCAGATCCGTTCGTTTCTTCCCCGGCAACGCTGCCGCGGGGGAGCCTGTTCCGGAGCCGGGCCCGGAGGGAACGCTGCGGCGAATGGCGGGCAGCGGGGCAGTTCCCCCCGGGCGATCGGGGCGCTAGGCTGCGGCCATGCTCCTGCGCTCCTTCCTTCCGCGGTCCATGCCGATTCGCCGTGCCGCCGTCCTGACGGCCCTCCTCGCGCTCGTCGCGCCCGCCCTGGCGCAGGATCGCGGCACCCTCACCCCGAAGCCGCTGCCGCCGCTCGCCAACCCGGACGATCCCTCGACGCCGGCCAAGGCCCTGTTCGGCCGCGCGACGACGCCCGCCGCCCTGCCGCCGCAGGCGATCGGCGGCTACGCGCGCGGCTGCGTGGCCGGCGCCGAGGCGCTGCCGATCGACGGCGCGACCTGGCAGGTGATGCGCCTGTCGCGCAACCGGAACTGGGGCCATCCGCGGCTCGTCAATTTCCTGGAAAAGATCGCCACCGAGGCGCCGCGCAAGGCAGGCTGGCCGGGGCTCCTCGTCGGCGACATGTCCCAGCCCCGGGGCGGGCCGATGCTGACCGGCCACGCCTCGCACCAGCTCGGCCTCGACGCCGACATCTGGCTGACCCCGATGCCGGACCGGCGCCTGACCCGGGCCGAGCGCGAAGAGATGTCGGCCACCAACGTCGTGCGGCCGGACCGGCGCGACATCGACCCGGCCGTGTGGCTGCCCGAGCACCTGCGGCTGATCAAGATGGTGTCGCGCGAGCCGGAGGTGGCGCGGATCTTCGTCAACCCGGCGATCAAGCGGGCCCTGTGCCGCGAGGCGGGATCGGACCGGAGCTGGCTCACCAAGGTGCGGCCGATCTACGGCCACAACTACCACTTCCACATCCGGCTCGACTGCCCGGCGGGCGAGTCAGCCTGCCACGACCAGGACCCGCCGCCCGCCGGCGACGGCTGCGGCGCCGAGCTCGATTACTGGTTCACGGACGCGGTGCTGAACCCGAAGCCCCGCCCGCCCGGCAAGCCGCGCCCGCCGATGACGCTCGCCGGCCTGCCGGATGCGTGCCGCACGGTGCTGAAGGCGCGGTGACGGCCAGCCGGGACCGGCAACGCTCCGGTCCCGCTACCCAAGCCCCGGTTCGCGCGCTTACTCCGCCGCGACGCCGACCCCGATCGGGCAGGACACGCCGGTGCCCCCGAGGCCGCAATAGCCGCCGGGGTTCTTCGCCAGGTACTGCTGGTGGTACTCCTCGGCGAAGTAGAACGGGCCGCCGTCGCGGATCTCGGTGGTGATCGGGCCGTAGCCGCGGGCCTTGAGGGCGGCGGCGTAAGCGTCGCGCGAGGCCTCGGCCTCGGCCCGGCGGGTCTCGTCGGGCAGGTAGATGCCCGAGCGGTACTGCGTGCCGACATCGTTGCCCTGGCGCAGGCCCTGGGTCGGGTCGTGGCTCTCCCAGAAGGTCTTGAGCAGGGCGGAGAACGGGATCACGCGCGGATCGTAGGCGACGAGCACGACCTCGTTGTGGCCGGTGAGCCCCGAGCAGACTTCCTCGTAGGTCGGGTTCGGGGTGGTGCCGGCGGCGTAGCCCACGGCGGTGACGAAGACGCCGTCACCCAGTTGCCAGAACTTGCGCTCCGCGCCCCAGAAGCAGCCGAGGCCGAAGACAGCCGTCTCGACGCCGTCCGGGTAGGGGCCCTTGAGGGGATGGCCGTTGACGAAGTGCCGCTCCGCCGTCGGCAGGGGGGTGGGCCGCCCCGGCAGGATCTGGTCGGGGCTCGGCATCTCGGCGCGCTTGCGGAAGAACAGCATCGGGTCGCTCCGGTACGGATACGGAGCCTCGCGGCTCCGGAGGCGAGACGCCTCTGAACACGACCTGATGTGGGGTGCGGCGCCTCTGATCTGAAGGGCGTCGCGTCAGCGCAGGTATCGGTGACGAGGGGTCAGCGAAGAACCGCCGCCTGCGCGGCCGGCGCGTCCGTGGCGGCGACGCGGGCAGGGGCGTCGGGCCCGAAGGCGGTGCTCGGATCGAAGAAGGCGCCGCGGGCGGTGATCAGCCCGGCTGCCAGGGCCCAGAACAGCACGACACCGACGATCCGCCGGGTCCGGACCGGACGGCGGCGTGCGGCCGCCTGCCCGGTCTCCTGCGGGGAACGCAGGTCCAGACGCTCGCCGAACGGATCGAAGATGGCAGGACGCATGGTCGATTCCGGGATGACGCACGGCTCCGCGGAGCGAAGCTTCGGCCTTGTAGATAGGTCTGGCGGGGGCCTCGCAGCAATAGACGCAGTTTTCTATTTTTAGCTGCAACAGAGAAGATGTTTGCTGCCAGAAAGCTCGCAGAGAGAAATTTTGTCTTTGTTCCCCGACGTGCCGCCGACCCGCCGCTGCGCCGTGACGCAGGCGGGCCGTACCGCCCCCGTCGATCGTGGGCGGACACGACGATGCGGGCTTCGACGCGCCACCGACGGATGGCGGACCTGGGGACTGCGCAGGCCGCGATGCGACTTCCGTGACTCACCCACGCATGGTTGATCGGCCGGGATCATCTGGCCTACAATCCCATGACTTTGCGGCATGTCGGCCTATTCGCGCCCGGTCGCGACAGCTGAAATTAGGAAAATTTGCCTTGGAGAGCGGAATTCGGACGTGCGGCGCACGGGCGGATCGCGGCTTGCGGCGGCAGCGCCGTCCAGGCCGGCGACCCGGCACAGGGTGGATCGAGACCCGGACCGGCGCCCGATGACCCTGTACTCGTTGGATCCTCGCGTCACTCCCCGGCCAGCGGAGCTGTCGTCGAACGATTTCATGCGCCTGATCGAGGCGTTCGGTCTGACCGGCGCCTGGCGCTGGGACTTCGTCACCGGCCGGCAGGTCTGGTCGGCGGGGCTCTACCGGCTGCTCGGCCTCCCGGAGCGCGAGCCGGCGAGCTACGAGCGCCTGCTCGGCCTCGTCCACCCGGCCGATCGCGACGTGCTCGAGGACGCCGCCCAGATCGTCCAGGCCGGGATCCTCGGCAGCCACACCGTCCGGCTGATCCGGCCGGACGGGACGGCGCGCACGGTGGTGAGCCGCGGCGAAGTCTTCTTCAGCCCGGAAGGGCACCCGATCGCGGCGACGGGCGTGCTCCTCGACGTGACCGACCGCGAGCGCCTGGCCGAGATGCACCGCCTGGAGCAGCAGCGCCGGGCCAGCCTGGCGCGGGAGGCGCAGGTCTTCATCCACACCGAGCCGAGCCTGCCGCTGACCGAGTACGGGGCGGATTTCCTGGCCCTCGTCGGCCTGCGCCGCGAGGAGGTGCGGGCGGACTGGCTCAGCCCGATCGTGCCGGAGGAGCGTCCGCGCTGGCGCGACGAGCTGCCCCGCCTCGCCGCCCTGGGCCAGCCGTTCAGCATCGCGCCGACCCTGCGGCTCGCCGAGGGCGGGACGGCGCGGTTCCGCATGACGCTGGTGCCCCTGCGCGACGGCACCCCCGATCCGGTCTGCTGGACCGCCGTGATCACGCCCCTCGCGGCCGAGGCCGACCGGGACGTCGCGCCGCGCCAGGTCGAGGCGGCGATCCCGGTCGAGCGGGCGATCGAGGGCTGCCACCTGCGGGCGGCCCGCGGCCTCCTCGACTGGACGCTGAACGACCTCGCGCGGGAGAGCGGCCTGTCGCTCTCCACCGTGCGGCGCCTGGAGGAGGAATCCGACGGGCCGTCCTCGCGCTCCCGTCCGCACGTGCTCACGGCCCTGCGCCGGGCCGGCATCGTCTTCACCCTGGTCGAGGGCGCAGTGGCGGTGGCGCTGGCGGAGTGACGGGGTCACCCGACCCGGAACACCGAGAGCGCCACGTGGTCCGGCGCCCGGGCCCCGGTGGCGAGGAACAGGCTGGTCTGCATCCAGGCGAGGTGCGGGCAGGCGGTCTCGAACCGGGGCGCGGTGCGGAAGTAGATCAGGCCCGGATCGACCGGCTCTCCTCGGCGCAGGCGCTCCAGCGCCTCGGGCGGCCCGAAGCGCAGGCCCGTATTCTCGACGTAGATCCGGGCGCCGTCCGCGGCCTCGATCACGTAGCGGGCGTGGAGCTGGGTGAGCCCGTCCGCCGCGATGGTCTGGTAATCGGCCCCGCCGGGCAGGACCCGGCCGGACAGGGCAGGCCCCGACACGGTGCCCCCGGTGATGGCGATGACGCGCCGGGCCCCGGCGCTCGTCGCGCCGACCTCGTAGGGGGTCGCGACCGCGATGCGGGCGTCGAAGACGTGCTCCAGGGTGGGGACGGGGAGCATCACGGCCTCTCCACTCTCAGCGTCGCCACCCTCACTTGCCCCTCACCAGCGGGCAGTCGCTCTCTCCGATCGGCCGGAAGGCGTCGTCGCCCGAGAGCGTCGCGACCCGCTCCATCACGTCCCACTCGCCCTTCGAGTCCTCCGGGCGCTTGACCCGGAACAGCGAGACGTCGCGGATCACCCGCCCGTCCGGCCGCAGGCGGCCGCCCCTGGTCATGACGTCGTCGATCGGGATCTCGCGCATCTTCGCCATTACGGGTTCGGCCGCGTCGGTGCCGGCGGCCCTGACGGCTTTCAGGTAGTGCGTCACCGCCGAATAGACGCCGGCCTGGTAGCTGTTCGGCATCGCCCGCTGGCGCTCGTAGAACCGTTTGGCGAAGGCGCGGGCGGCGTCGTCCTGGTCCCAGTAGAAGGCTTCCGCGAGGTAGAGCCCGCCCGCGACCTTGAGGCCGAGCGCGTGGACATCGACCGCCGTCATGTAGAAGCCGGCGAGCTTCTGCTTGCCGCCGAGCACCCCGAACTCGGAGGCCTGCTTGACCGCGTTGATCGCGTCGCCGCCGACATTGAACAAAGCGATCACCCCGGCGCCCGAGGCTTGCGCCTGCAGGATCTGCGACGACAGGTCGGGCGAGAGCAGGGGGTGGAAGACCTGGCCCACAACCTTGCCGCCGCCCTTCGTCACCACCGGCGTCACGTCGGCGACGAAGGATTTGCCGAGGGTGATGTCGGCGACGACGTAGAACCAGGTCTTCTCGCCCGATTCGACCAGGGGTTTCGCGATGGCGCGGGACAGCGCAAAGGTGTCGATGACCCAGAGCGCGCCGTTCGGCGAGCATTGCGCCCCGGTGATCACCGTCGAGCCCGATCCGGTGATGAGCGCCAGCCGGCCCTTCTCCCTCGCGAGCGCCTGGACGCCCAGCGCCACCGCCGAGTTGCCGAGGTCGGTGATCATGTCGACCCCCTCGACGTCGTACCAGCGCCGGGCGAGCGTGCTCGCCACGTCCGGCTTGCTCTGGTGGTCGGCGGCGACGATCTCGATCGGCTTGCCGAGAACCGTCGCGCCGAAATCCTCGACCGCGAGGCGCGCCGCGGTGACGCTGCCGGTGCCGTAATTGTCCGACATCGCGGTCGACATGTCGGCGAGCACGCCGATCTTGACGCGGTCGCCGGAGACGGCGCCCTCCGCCCCGGCGACGGCCGGCGCGAAGGCGATCAGGCCCGCGAGGAGGGCGGAGCGGAGGGCGCGCATCCTGTCCTCCCCTCAGACGGCCTTGAGGCCGAGGATCTCCCGGGCCTCGCCCGGGCTCGCGACCTCGTGGTTGAGCTCCTTGATGATCCGCACCGTGCGGGCGACGAGCTGCTCGTTGGTGGCGAGCTGGCCGCGGGAATAGTAGTTGTTGTCCTCGAGCCCGACCCGGACATGGCCGCCGAGCAGGATGGCTTGCGTCGTCGCCGGCAGCTGCGCCGGGCCGATGCCGGAGACGCAGAAGATCGATTGCGGCGGCAGCATCCGGATCATCGCCGCCAGGATGTCGTGCGAATAGGGCATCGCGCCCTGGAAGCCCTTGTCGGCGCCGAGCACCATGTTGATGTAGTAGGGCGGCTTGTCGTAGCCCTTCTCGATCAGCCGGGTCACGTCCTGCAGGATGTGCTGGGGCCCGAACACCTCCCATTCCGGCTTGATGCCGCGCTCCTGCATGCGCTTGGCCAGCGCCTCGCAGCGGCTCGGCGTGGTGATGACGACGATCTCGCGGCCGCCATGCACGTCCGCGAAGGTCATGCCGTCGAAGGTCGCCATCTCGGCCCCGGCCTCGCAGCCCTTCAGCCGCTCCTCGAAGCTCGATTCGAACAGTCCGTCGGGACGCGGCACCAGCATGTCGCCGCTCGATCCGCCGCCGGTCGAGTTGTTGAGGATGATGTCGCAGCGCTCGCGGATGCGCCGGTTGATGTCGCGATAGATCTCGTCGTTGCAGGTCGCCTCGTCGTCGGGCCGGCGGGCGTGCAGCGCCGCGATCGCCGCGCCCTCCTTCCACGACTTATGCACCGAATCGGCAATTTCCTGCGGCTGGGTCGGCAGGTTGTGGTTCTGCGCCTTCGAGGCCATGCCGCCCGTCGGCGCCACCGTCACGATCACCTTGGCCATGTTGTCCTCCCTGGTTGAACTTCTGGTTACGGCAGCTCCGGCGCGTCGCGCTTCTGCCGCACGAGGTCGACGAGCAGCCGGTCGCGCTCGGCCACCATCGCGTCCTGGTCGCGCCCGTCGAGGGCCTGCTCCAGGCCGCGCACGAGGGTGGCCTTGAGTTCCGGCGTCAGGCGCGGGTCGCCGAGATCGGCCCACATCGCCTCCATCAGCGGCCCGAGATGGTCGAGGGTGTGGGCGAGCCCCCCGGGACCGCCGGACAGGTGGTTGAGCAGGCACGGCCCCATCAGCGCCCAGCGCAGGCCCGGCCCGTGGGCGATGGCCGCGTCGATGTCGGCGACCGTCGCGGCGCCGGTGCCGACGAGGTGGAACGCCTCGCGCCAGAGCGCCGCCTGGAGCCGGTTGGCGACGTGGCCGACGAGCTCGCGCCGCAGCCGGATCGGCCGCTTGCCGATGCGTGCGTAGAAGCCCATCGCGGCCGCGACGGCGCCCTCGTCGGTCTTGGCTCCGCCGAGGACCTCGACCAGCGGCACGAGATGGGGCGGGTTGAAGGGATGGCCGAGCACCACCCGGCCGGGATGGTGGCAGGAATCCTGGATCGCGCTCGGGGTGAGGCCGGAGGAGCTGGTCGCCAGCACCACGTCGGGCGCCGCCGCGGCGTCGAGGCGGCGGTAGGTCTCGCGCTTGATCTCCAGGCGCTCGGGCCCGTTCTCCTGCACGAAGTCGGCGTCCGCCACCGCCGCTTCCGGCTCGGCCACGAAGGTCAGGCGCTCGGGCGAGGCGCCGGGCTGAAGGCCGATGCGTTCGAGCACCGGCCAGTGCCGGGCGACCGTCTCGCGCAGGCGGGCTTCCGCGCCGGGGCCTGGGTCGGTGGCGGTCACGTCGAGGCCGGCGCCTAGGAACTGCGACACCCACGACGCCCCGATGACGCCGGTGCCGATCACCGCCACCCGTCCGATGGCCGTGCGATACACGCCGGCCGGCTCGCTCGCGTCATCCATCGCGGCGCCCTCCCTGATCGGGTCGGTTGTCAGGGCTCGACGCCCGATTGACCCGTTGAGATAGTTATATCACATTACAAATCAGGTTTGGCAATCCGGCGCGAACAGGCCGGAGCGAGAATCGGAGGAACGCCACGATGGCGGAGGACCTGTCGGGCCTCGGCACCGAGTCCCTGGTGGTCACCAGGCGGGACGCGGTGGCGATCGTCACCCTGAACCGCCCGCACAAGCGCAACGCCCTCGACGACGGCATGGTGCTGGGTCTGGAGCGCATCGCGAGAGGCCTGCCCGACGACGTGCGGGCGCTGGTGATCGCGGCGGAGGGCCCGCATTTCTGCGCCGGGCTCGACCTCGCGGAACTGACCGAGCGCGACGCGCCGGCCGGGATGCTGCATTCGCGCATGTGGCACCGGGCCTTCCACGAGATCGAGTTCGGCCGGGTGCCGGTGGTGGCGGCGCTGAAGGGCGCGGTGATCGGCGGCGGGCTGGAGCTGGCGCTCTCGGCGCATCTGCGGGTGGCCGAGGCGTCCGCCTTCTTCGCTCTGCCGGAGGGCCAGCGCGGCATCTTCGTCGGCGGCGGCGCCTCGGTGCGGCTGCCGCGGCTGATCGGCGTCTCGCGGATGCGCGACATGATGCTGACCGGCCGCGTCCACGACGCCGAGAGCGGCGAGCGCCTGGGCCTGTCGCATTACGTCGTGCCGGCGGGCGAGGGGCTGGAGCGGGCGATCGCACTCGCCGCCCGGGCGGCCGAGAACGCGCCGCTCACCAACTACGCCCTGATCCACGCCCTGCCGCGCATCGCCGAGGCCGACCCGGCGACGGGCTACCTCACCGAGGCGCTGATGACCGCGGTGGCCCAGAGCGACGCCGAGGCGAAGCGCCGGCTGGCGGAGTTTCTGGAGGGGCGGGCGAAGAAGGTGAGGGAATAAGGGGGGGCCGTCTGCCCCCTCGTCTCACCAGGCCTCTGACACCCTCCGCGTCATTCCGGGGCCGCGAAAGCGGAGCCCGGAATCCAGAACCTCAGGATGTTCAGGACAGAGCGGGACGCGCCCGCCTCATTCGGCACCATCCGCGGTTCTGGGCGTGCCTTCGGCACCCCGGGCTCTCGCCTTCGGCGAGCCCCGGGATGACCCCGAGAAGCGGAAGCGACGTGGATAACAAGTCAAGCACTGTTCCCCTCTCCCGTGTGGGAGAGGGGTTAGGGGTGAGGGTGCTACGGTTCCGAGTCTAGCACAAAGCTTAGAGCTGCGAGCACGACGACCAGCGCTCTATACTGAAGCGTAGCACCCTCACCCCTACCCCTCTCCCACAC
This sequence comes from Methylobacterium sp. 174MFSha1.1, assembly GCF_900116815.1. NCBI lineage: Bacteria > Pseudomonadati > Pseudomonadota > Alphaproteobacteria > Hyphomicrobiales > Methylobacteriaceae > Methylobacterium > Methylobacterium sp. 174MFSha1.1. The sequence goes on from NZ_FPCB01000020.1 coordinate 53,127, forward strand.
GGGAGAGGGGATCCCGCGACTTCTTATGCTTCGTTGTGTCAATAAAAAACATCACAAAGACAATACGAACCCACAGAACCCGGCACCAAGACCGGCCCAATCACCCCCGGAGGAACCCATGCCCCGCCACGCCATCCGCCGGCTCGCCCCGGCCCTCGCCGCCCTCCTCGCCCTCCTCGCCCCCGCGACCGCCGCCGAGCGGGCGGTGAAGATCGGCGTCCTCAACGACATGTCGGGCCCCTATGCCGACTACCAGGGCCAGGGCTCGGTCATCGCCGCCCAGCTCGCGATCGAGGATTTCGCCAAGCAGGCCGGGCGGCCGGTCGAGCTGGTCTCGGCCGACCACCAGAACAAGACCGATATCGGCGCCTCGATCGCCCGGCGCTGGTTCGACCAGGACGGCGTCGACCTGATCCTCGACGTGCCGAACTCAGCCGTGGCGCTGGCCGTGGCGAACCTGGCGCGGGAGAAGAACAAGGTGTTCATCGGCTCGGGCGCCGGCACCGCCGAGCTCACCGGCAAGCAATGCTCGCCCAACACCGTGCACTGGACCTACGACACCTGGTCGCTCGGCCACGCGCTGGCGAAGGCCCTGGTGCAGCAGGGTGGAAAATCCTGGTACTTCCTCACCGCCGACTACACCTTCGGCAAGGACCTCGAAGGCTCGGCCGCCGACGAGGTGAAGGCCATGGGCGGCAGCGTGAAGGGGTCGTCGCGCCATCCCCTCGGCACCGCCGACTTCTCGTCCTTCCTGCTCCAGGCGCAAGGATCGGGCGCCGACGTGATCGGGCTCGCCAATGCCGGCGACGACACCTCGAACGCCCTCAAGCAGGCGGCGGAGTTCGGCATCGCCCCGGGCCAGCGCCTCGCCGGGCTGATCCTCAACATCACCAACATGCCGGCGCTCGGCCTCAAGGCGACGCAGGGCGTCTACATCGTCACGCCGTATTACTGGGACCTCAACGACGGCACCCGCGCCTTCGCGGCGCGCTACGCGGCGCGCCATCCGCGCCACGCCATGCCGAACGACATGCAGGCGGGCATCTACTCGGCGGTGGAGCACTACCTGAAGGCGCTCGGCACCGTGAAGGATGCCGGCGACGGCCGAACCGTCGTGGCGGCCATGAAGGCGATGCCGACCGACGATCCGATCTTCGGCAAGGGCCGCATCCGCGAGGACGGCCGCAAGCTGCACCCGATGTACCTGCTCGAGACCAAGACCCCAGCCGAGAGCAAGGGCGGCTGGGACTACTTCAAGCCGGTGCGCACCGTGCCGGCGGACGAAGCCTGGCGCCCGCTCTCCGAGGGCGGCTGCCCGCTGGTGAAGGGCTGACCCCATGGCCACGCATCGCTTCGTCGAGCGGGACGACGGCAGCCTCGTCGTCACCGCGACCGCGCCCCTGCCGCCCTACCCCGAGCGCCTGACTGCGCACCTCACCCGCTACGCCGCCGAGGCGCCGGACCGGCCGTTCCTGGTGCGCCGGGGGCAAGATGGGGCGTTCGAGCCCCTGACTTATGGGGCAGCGCTCCAGGCGGTCGAGCGGATCGCCGCGACGCTCCTCACCCGGAACCTCTCGGCCGAGCGGCCGGTGATGATCCTGTCGGGCAACGGCTTCGAGCACGCGCTCCTGTCCCTCGCCGCCCTCCACGCCGGCATCGCGGTGGCGCCGGTCTCGCCGGCCTATTCCACCGTGTCGCAGGACCATGCCCGCCTGCGGGCGATCGTCGAACTCCTCACTCCCGGCCTCGTCTTCGCGGCCGAGGGCGCGGTTTACGCGCCCGCCATCGCGGCGGCGGTCCCGGCGGGCACCGAGGTGGTGATCGCCGACGGCGCCGAGATCGGCCGGCCGGTCACCCGGTTCGACGACCTGCTGCGGGGCGAGGACTCCGCCGCCGTCGCGGCGGCGCATGGAGCGGTCGAACCGGGCACGGTGGCGAAGCTCCTGTTCACCTCCGGCTCGACCGGCGTGCCGAAGGCGGTGGTGAACACCCACCGGATGCTCGCCTCCAACCAAGCGATGCTGCAGGCGCGCTTCCCGGCGCTCACCGCCGAGCCGCCGGTGATGGTCGACTGGCTGCCCTGGCACCACACCTTCGGGGGCAACCACAACTTCAACTTGGTGCTGGCAAATGGCGGCACCCTCTATATCGACGAGGGCCGCCCGACCCCCGGCGGCATCCGCGAGACCGTGCGCGTTTTGCGCGAGGTCGCCCCCACCCTCTACCTCACGGTGCCGAAGGGCTTCGAGGCGCTGGTCCCGCACCTGCGCGACGACGAGGCACTACGAAAAAACTTCTTCAGCCGGCTCCAGGTCACCTTCTTCGCCGCGGCCGGCCTGCCGCAGCCGGTCTGGGATGCGATCGACGACCTTGCCCGGCAAACCATCGGCCGGACGGTGCCGATGGTGACGGGGCTCGGGGCCACCGAGACCGCCCCGCTGGCCCTCGTCACCGACGACCGCCCGGCCAAGGCCGGCCAGGTCGGCCTGCCGGCCCCGGGAGTCGAGTTGAAGGTCGCGCCGGTCGGCACCAAGCGCGAGGCGCGGGTGCGGGGCCCCAACGTGACGCCCGGCTACTGGCGCCGGCCGGACCTGACGGCGTCCGCCTTCGACGAGGAGGGCTTCTACCGCCTCGGCGACGCGCTGGTGCCGGTCGATTCGAATGATCCCTACCGCGGCTTCACCTTCGACGGCCGCCTCAACGAGGATTTCAAGCTCACCACCGGGGTGTGGGTCAGCGTCGGCCCGTTGCGGGCCGCCTTCCTCGACGCGTTCCAGCCGCTGGTGCGCGACGTCGCCATCGCGGGCGAGGCGCGCGACGAGGTCGCGGCCCTGGTCTTCCCCGACCTCGCCGCCTGCCGCGCCCTGTGTGGAGAAACGGGCGGCGACGAGGCGGTCCTCGCGCACCCGGCGGTCCGGCAGGAATTCGCCCGGCGCCTCGCCGCCTTCGCGCAGAAGGCCACCGGCTCGTCGAACCGCATCGCCCGGCTCCTGCTGATGGCCGAGCCCCCGGCCCTCGACCGCGACGAGGTGACAGACAAGGGCTCGATCAACCAGCGCGGCGTGCTGCGCAACCGCTCGGAGGCGGTCGAACGCCTCTACGCCGCGCCCCACGCCCCCGACATCATCACCCCGGAGACCGCATGACCGCGCCCGAGACCACCGACCACGAGGGCTTCAGCCACACCCGCACCCTGACGGTGGAATGGGGCCATTGCGACCCCGCCGGCATCGTGTTCAACCCGCGCTTCTTCGACTTCTTCGACTGGTCGACCGCGCTCCTGTGCGAGGCCGCGACCGGGCTGCCGAAGGCCGGGATGCTCGCCCGCTACGACCTCCTCGGCATTCCGCTGGTCGAGACGGGCGCACAGTTCCTGAAACCCTCGCGCTACGGCGACCGGGTCGAGATCGTCACGACGGTGGTGGAGGTCGGCCGCTCCAGCTTTGCCGTGCGCCACCGCCTGCTCAACGCCGGCGCCCTCGCGGTCGAGGGCCGCGAGCGCCGGGTCTGGGCCGGCCGCCACCCCGACGACCCGACCCGGATGAAGGCGGCGCCGATTCCGGAGGAGCTGGTGCGAAAGTTCCGGGGGGAGTGAGGGTCACTCCGCCTCCTCCACCCCCTCGTCCCCCGTCACCTCCCGCGCCCCCTGCTCCAGCCGGCGCAGCAGGCCGAGGAGCGCGCTCCGCTCCTCCGGCCCCAGGAAGGCGGCGATGCGCTCCTCGTGGGCGGCCTCGCGGCGGTGCAGCTCGGCCATCAGGGCCTCGCCGTCCGGGGTGAGGAAGAGGGATTGCGAGCGGCGGTCGGTCGGGTCGGGCTCGCGCCGTACCAGGCCGCGTCCCTCCAGCTCGTCGAGGAGCGGGCCGATATTGGCCCGCTTGATGCCGATCGCCGCGCCGACCTGGCTCGGCCGCAGCCCCGGGCTGCCCTCGATGACGGTGAGCACGCCGAGCTGGCTCTGGCGCACGTCGAGATCGGCGAACAGCTCGACGAAGCTGCGGGAGACCGCGACCTGCGCCCGCCGCAGGGTGTAGCCGATCAGGCCTTCGAGGCGGGCGAGGCCCGGGGAATCATCGCTCGGCAACGCTGGACGGGCCCTTCTCTTAAGCCGTGAACCTGTCCCGCCACCTGCCCGCGATCGAGCCCGGGCGCAAGCGGCGAGGCCGTGCGCCCGGGGCCTTCCCTCAGCCCGCCGCCCGGGCCTCCCGGTCCCAGGCCGCCTCGACCTCCAGCGATCGCTTGTCCCGCTTGCAGGTGGCGAGCGCGGCGTCGCGGCCGTCCTCGCGGTAGGTGACGGCGAAGTCGCCCTTGCCCACCTCGCCCGCGATGCGCGTGTCCTCCGCCGATCCGGCATGGCCGACATAGCGCAGGCTGGTGCCGTAATGGCCGCTCCAGAAGAACGGCGTTTCGGTGAACGCCGCCGACTCCCCCAGGAGCGCCCGGGCGACGTGCTGGCCCTGGCGCTGGGCGTGGACCCAGTGCTCGACCCGCAGGCGCTGCCCGCTGTGGGGATCGGGGTACGACGCCACGTCGCCGATGGCGTAGATCCCCGGCGCGGACGCCGCGAGATGCGCATCGACCGCGATGCCGCCGCCCTCGTCCTTGGCCGCGAGCGCCAGGCCGGCGGCCTCGGCGAGGTCGGTGCGGGGCGCGACGCCGGTGCCGAGCACCACGAGGTCGGCCTCGACCCGGCTGCCGTCGTCGAGGGTGAGGGCCCGGCCGTCGAAGCCCGTGACCTCCCGGCCGAGGCGGAAAGTGACGCCCTTCTCCTCGTGCAAGCCCTGGACGAAGCGGCCGACCGCCTCGCCGAGGACCCTTTCGAGGGGCACCGCGTCAGGCGCCACCACCGTGACGGCCTTCTCGCGAGCCACCATCGCCGCGGCGACCTCGAGGCCGATGAAGCTCGCGCCGACCACCGCGATCCGGCGGGCGCCCGACGCCGCCGCGATCAGCGCGTCGGCGTCGGACAGGCTGCGCAGGGTGTGGACATCCGGGCGCTCGAAGCCCGGCAGGTCCGGCCGCCGCGGCGCCGCGCCCGTCGCGATCACCAGGGCGTCGTAAGGGAGCCGCTCGCCGCCCGCGGTCACGACCTCCTCGGCACCGAGATCGAGCGAGACCACCCGGTCGCGCAGGAGACGGGGGCCGTCGCCGGAATAGAAGCTCTCGGGGGACAGCAGCGTCTTCCCACGCTCCGCCTTGCCGGAGAGATACTGCTTCGAGCAGAAGGTGCGGTCGTAGGGGGGATCGGGATCGTCGCTCACCAGGGTGACGGCGGCGCCGTGGCCGGCCCGGGCCAGCCACTCGGCGCAGGCATGCCCGCCGGCCCCGCCGCCGACGATCACGACCTTGCCGGGGGCTTGTACTACCTTGCCGGGGGCTTGGACCATCGTGCCGGGGGCCTTCGCGGCGGGCCTGGATGCGGCCTCGCGCCGGCCGGTCACGGTGATGCGGCCGTCGCGCTCCTCGGCGCGGTAGCACGGCAGCGGATCGAAGGCCGGGGCGCCGACCGCCTCGCCGGTCTCCAGGCTGAAGCGGGCATGGTGCCAGGGGCAGCGGATCTCGCCCTCCACCACGATCCCCTTGCCCATCGGCGCGCCGAGATGGGTGCAGCGGGCGCCGATCGCCCTCACCTTGCCGTCGCGGCGCAGGAGCAGCACCTTGGCCTCGCCGAGGGTGCCCTCGATCATCGCGCCCTCGGGCAAGTCGCCTGCCGGAATTCCGCGGGCGAAATCCGGCTTGTCCTCGGCAGCGGTCTTGTCGGAACCCGTGTCGGCCATGGCCTGCCTCTTCGTCAGTCGTCGCGTCGTCGGCAGGCAACGCGCGGGTGCCGTAACGGTGCCTCAGCCGATCCCGTCGATGTGCAGCCGGAGGCGCTGGAGGCCGCGAAGGGAGGCGCCCTGCATGCGCCAGGAGGAGCGTCCGATCGGCCCGGTCGGGGCCGGCGACCGGCGTGCCGAGGCGCCAATCAGGCAGCACGGAGATCGACACCGCGTGCGCTTGTTACGTCAAGCGGTCGATTCGTCCGAGTTTGCGGTTTTTATCAACAGATAATCCTTGCCTTTTCGGTCGCAGCGAACTTAAGGATAGGACACCCAATTCCAGTGATTCTCAGAGCGTGCCGGGATGGATGAGACCGCTAACACTCACGATCAGATTGTCACGCTGACGGCTGACATCATCTCTGCCTACGTCAGCAGCAATCATCTGCAGAGCGCAGAGTTGCCGAAGCTGATCTCCGATGTTTACGGTGCGCTGAACGAGATGGCACGGGGGACCAAGGCCGTCCCCGAGCCGGTTCATCCCAAGGCGACCGCGGGCGAGATCCGCCGCTCGATCACTCACGACTACCTGATCAGCTTCGAAGACGGCAAGTCCTACAAGACCCTGCGCCGCCACCTGACCTTGCGGGGTCTGACACCCGAAGCCTACCGCCAGAAGTGGGGCCTGCCCCACGACTACCCGATGACCTCGGCGAGCTATTCGGAGCAGCGCTCCGAGCTGGCCCGCTCGCTCGGCCTCGGCCAGCAGCGCCGCCGCTCGGTACGCAACGAGGCGGGAGACGACGCGGTCGCGACGGCCGAGATCTCCGCTCCCGACCTGATGGACGAAGCGCCCGAGGCATCCGAGGCCACGACCGAGAGCAAGCCCCGCCGCGGCCGCCGCGGCGCCTGAGGCGCTGCGACGGATCCAGTGCGTCGCGACGGGATCGCGGAAACACGCTCCGACGAGATTGGGGAGACCTGCTCCTCTCCCGCCTGCGTATGACCCGCTCGACAGTATTGAGGGCGTGGTTGATTAGCTTCCACAGAGCTGACACCCTGCATGTCATCCCGGAGCCGCGCAGCGGAACCCAGGATCCATAACCGCTGACAGTGCGGGACGAAGCGGAGCGCAGATCGCTCGACTGCCGAACGTCAGCGGTTATGGATCCCGGGTTCTCGCCTGCGGCGAGCCCCGGGATGACGTGGGAGTGGGCGGTCCTTGTGCTGAAGTGATCGGTACGATCAGTCAATCGAGCTCTCGTGCGACTTCCGGAAGATTGCTTTCGGAAGCCGTATGAGGAGTCCGCGCGGCGCTCGAACAAAGCCGTTTTCCGCATCGCAGAGCGATCAGTCGGAAACCGTATCAGACGAGATCTTCCGGAACGCCCGCCGCACGCGCGAGAAAGGAAGTTCTGCGCCCGATCGTTCCGGAATTTTCGTAGCCTCAGCCGCTGCGCGCCGTGGCAGCCAGGGCCGCGAAGGCATGGGCCACCGCGACGGCGCCCGGGTCCTCCACCCCGGCGAGGTCGGCGGCGGCGAGGTAGCTCGAGCGGCCGGTCCCGGCCCGGGTCATCCCGGCGGTGGCGGCGGCTCCCGCTTCCGCCGCCCGCGCCGCCGCCTCAAAGCCGTCGGGCAGGGCCGCGAGGGCCGGCACCAGGGCGTCGAGCAGGGTGCGGTCGCCGGGCCGCGCGCCGCCATGGGCCTGGAGCCGGGCCGCACCGCGCGCGAGGGCGTCGGGCCAGCCGAACCCGTCGGCGAGGCCGGCGCCCGTGGCGGAGAAAAAGATCGACATCAGCACCCCGCTCGATCCGCCGGCCACCCGGGCGAGGCGCTCGGAGAGCGCGCGGCACAGGGCGGCGGGCTCGGCCTGCGGCAGCCGGTCGAGATCGGCGAGCACGGCCCGCGCCGCCGCCGCGAAGGTGGTGCCGGTGTCGCCGTCCCCGACCCGCGCGTCGAGGGCGTTGAGCGCGCCTTCCGCCGCGATCAGGGCGGTGCCGACCGCGGTGATCGCCCGCGCCACGGCGGGATCCTGCGAGGGGGCGGCCTCGCCCTGCCGCGCGAGGCCGTCGGGCAGGGGGCGCGTCGCCGGCGCGACGACCGGAACCGCGCGCGGCCAAGCCGGCACCTCGGTCGCAGCGGTCAGCGCGGCCTCCGTCGCGGGATCGAGCGGCAGCAGCGAGAGCGAGGCGCCGTGCATGTCCAGGGCCGTCATCGCGGCGGCCGGTCCGAGGAGCAGGCGCACCCGCGCTCCCAGCGGCGTCGCCAGCACCGCGCGGGTCAGCACCTGCATCTCCAGCGCGGTGGTGCCGCCGAGGTTGTTGACCAGGAGGGCGAGCGGTCCGTCCTCCGGGAGCGCCGCGGCGAGGCGCCCGGTCATCAGGCCGGCGAGGTCGGTCGCCGGCGGAAGGGCGATGCGCTCGATGCCGGGCTCGCCGTGAATCCCGAGGCCGAGCTCGGCCTGACCCGGCGCGAGACGCGCCTCCGCGACGCCGCCCGGCATCGTGCAGCCCGAGACCGCGATGCCGAGGGACCTGACCCCCGCGGCCACCGCCCGCGCCGCCGCGGCGACCTCGGCGAGGGGCCGGCCGCTCTCTGCGGCGTGGCCCGCCACCTTGTGCACCAGGAGCGTGCCGGCGATGCCGCGGGGTTGCGCGGCGCCCGGGATCGCGACGTCGTCGGCGACCGTGACGGTCTCGATCGCGAGCCCGAGGGCGCGGGCGCGCTCGGCGGCCAGCCCGAAATTCAGCCGGTCGCCGGCGTAGTTCTTGATGATGACGAGGCAGCCCGCCGGTCCGGTCACCGCCAGGATGCCCGCCAGCACCGCGTCGACGGAGGGCGAGGCGAAGACGTCGCCGCAGACCGCCGCGGTGAGGAGGCCGCTCCCGACGAAGCCCGCATGGGCCGGCTCGTGGCCCGAGCCTCCCCCCGAGACGACCGCGACACGGTCGGCCGTCCAGCCGGCCCGCAGCACGACCCGGATCGCCGGATCGCCGTCGAGGCGGGCGAGCCGGCCGCCGCTGCCCGCGACGAGCCCGTCCACTGCCTCGGCCACCAGGGCGGCGCGGTCGTTGATGAAGTGGGCCATCCGGTCCTCCCAGGGTGCATGATCCGACGAAGCGGATTCCGGCTCGTCGGCGGTATGCGGCCGATCCTGCCAAAAGCGCGGCCGGCCCGCCACGGCGGACGCGCCCGCCCCGAACGGCTTTGCCGAATCGGCCGCTTCGGGCCATAAGGGGCGGAATCCTCCGGGCCGGAATTTCCCCGGCGTCCCGGCTGCCGCGCGGCATCCGGGACCCGGACCGGTTTCGAGACCCGCCGGGGCAGTGTCGCAGCGGCGCCCGATCCCCAGGTGAGCCCGCCGCCGACGCCGATGAGTGACCCCCTTCCGTTCCTCGCCGGCGGCGGCCGCGCGGCCGCGATGATCCGCGCGCGCGACTGGTCCGGCCACCCGCTCGGCCCCCCGGAGACCTGGCCGGAGGCCCTGCGCACGGCGCTGAGCCTGGTGCTGAACTCGCCCGAGAGCATGATCCTGGCCTGGGGGCCGGACCTGCATTTCTTCTTCAACGAGACCTACTTTCCGCTGCTCGGCCCCCGGCTCGACTGGGCGATGGGCGAGCGCTTCGACCGGGTCTGGGCCGATGGCTGGGAGCAGGCGAAGCCCATCATCGACGACGCCTTCGCCGGGCGCAGCCGGCGCTTCGTCGACCTGCCGTGGACGCTCGGCACCGACCGGGGCGAGGCCGAGACCTGGTGGACCTTCTCCTACTCGCGGGTGCTCGACGGCGAGGGCCGCGTCGCCGGCCTGTTCATCCTCACCAACGAGACCACCGCCCAGGTGATCGCGACCCGGCGCCTGCGCGAGAGCGAGGCGGTCGCCCGGGAGAACATCGAGCGGGTCCAGCTCGCCCTCTCGGCCGGCGCGATCATCGGCACCTGGTTCTGGGACCTGCCGAACGACCGCTTCACCGTCGACGAGGCCTTCGCCCGCAGCTTCGGCCTCGATCCGGCGCTCGGCCGCGAAGGCCTGAGCCTGGAGCAGGTGATCGAGACGGTGCACCCGGACGACCGGGCCGGCCTGATCGCGGCGATCGACGCGGTGGTGATCCGCGGCGGCGCCTATGCCCACCAGTACCGGACCCGGCGCGCCGACGGCCACTACTACTGGCTCGAGGCGAACGGGCGGGTCGACCATGCGCCCGACGGCACGCCGCTGAGCTTCCCCGGCGTCCTCATCGACGTGAACGAGCGCCGCGCCGTCGAGGCGGAGCGCGACCGCGCCACCACGATGCTGCGGGCGCTGACCGAGACCCTGGAGCAGCAGGTCGCCGCGCGCAGCGCCGAGCTGATGCGGGCCGAGGAGGCCTTGCGCCAGTCGCAGAAGATGGAGGCGGTGGGCCAGCTGACAGGGGGCATCGCCCACGACTTCAACAACCTGCTCGCCGGCATCTCGGGGGCGCTCGAACTGATGCAGACCCGCATCGGCCAGGGCCGGCTCAAGGACGTCGAGCGCTACATGGCGGCGGCGCAAGGCGCGGCGAAGCGCGCGGCCGCACTCACCCACCGGCTGCTCGCCTTCTCCCGCCGCCAGACCCTCGACCCGCGGCCCACCGACGTCGACCGGCTGGTGGCCGGGATGGAGGAGCTGATCCGGCGCACCGTCGGGCCGGCGGTCGAGATTGCCGTCACGGGCACCCCCGACCTCTGGACCGTCCTCGTCGACCCGCCGCAGCTCGAGAACGCGCTCCTCAACCTCTGCCTCAACGCCCGCGACGCGATGCCCGACGGCGGGCGCATCGCGATCGAGACCGCGAACCTGCGCCTCGACGCGGCGGCGGCGCGCGGGCACGAGATCCCGCCCGGCGACTACCTGTCGCTCTGCGTCACCGATACCGGCACCGGCATGGCGCCGGAGGTGATCGCCCGGGTGTTCGAGCCGTTCTTCACCACGAAGCCGATCGGCCAGGGCACCGGCCTGGGGCTCTCGATGATCTACGGCTTCACCCAGCAATCGGGCGGGCAGGTGCGGATCACCTCGGAGGTCGGACGCGGCACCCGCGTCCGCCTCGTCCTGCCGCGCCACCACGGCGCCTCCGAGGCTGAAGGCCCGCCGGCGACCCTGGCGGAGGCGCCCCGGGCGGAGCGGGGCGAGACGGTGCTGATCGTCGACGACGAGCCGACCGTGCGCATGCTGGTGGCCGAGGTGCTGGAGGATCTCGGCTACACGGCGATCGAGGCGGCGGACGGCGCGGCCGGCCTCAGGGTGCTGCAATCGGACGCGCGCATCGATCTCGTCGTCACCGATGTCGGCCTGCCCGGCGGCATGAACGGGCGCCAGATGGCCGATGCCGGCCGGGCGCGGCGGCCGGGCCTGAAGGTGCTGTTCATCACCGGCTACGCCGAGAATGCGGCCCTCGGCACCGGGCAGTTCGAGCCCGGGATGCAGGTGCTGACCAAGCCCTTCGCGGTCGAAGCCCTGGCGTCGCGCATCCGCGAGATGCTGGCCCGTCCCTGAACCCGAACCATGCGGCGCCCTGCCGCGGGATGACGTTGCGTTAGACGGCGTTAAGGGCTGGTGCTTCAAGGAGGGGAACAAGCCCACGATCGTCTGGGACACTCCATGTTCGCCCTCGCGCGCCGCTCCAGCAAAGCCGCCAAGCTCGACGCCATCGAGCGCTCGCAGGCCATCGTGACGTTCGGGCTCGACGGCCTGCTCGCCGAGGCGAACGAGAATTTCCTCCAGCTGATGGGCTACCGCCTCGACGAGGTGCGCGGGCGCCACCACCGCCTGTTCGTCGACCCCGCCGAGGCGGCGAACCCTGCCTACGAGGCGTTCTGGGCTCGCCTGCGCCGGGGCGAGGTGCAGAGCGCCGAGTACCGGCGCCTGGCCAAGGGCGGGCGGGAGGTGTGGATCCGCGCCAGCTACAACCCGGTGCGCGACGCAAGCGGCCGGCCGGTCCGGATCGTGAAATTCGCCCTCGACATCACCGCCGAGAAGCAGGCGGCGGCGGACGCCGCCGGCCAGATCGCCGCGATCAACCGCTCGCAGGCGGTGATCCACTTCGCCCCCGACGGCACGATCCTCGACGCCAACCCGCACTTCCTCGCGGCGACGGGCTATGGCCTTTCCGAGATCGTCGGCCGCCACCACCGCCTGTTCCTCACCGGCGACGAGTCCGCCGGGCCGGACTACCGCGACTTCTGGGCGAGGCTCGCCCGCGGCGAGTACCAGGCGGGCGAGTTCAAGCGGCGGGCCAAGGACGGCTCCGAAATCTGGATCCAGGCGACCTACAACCCGATCCTCGATGGCGCCGGGCGCACGCTCAGGATCGTCAAGTACGCCACCGACATCACCGCCGCCAAGCAGCACGCCGCCGACACCGCCGGCAAGATCGAGGCGGCGCTCCGCTCGCAGGCGGTGATCGAGTTCGACATGGACGGCACCATCCTCGATGCCAACGGCCACTTCCTGAAGGCGATGGGCTACGGCCTCGACGAGATCGTCGGCCGCCACCACCGCCTGTTCGTCTCGCCCGACTACGCCGCGAGCCGCAGCTACGCCGAGTTCTGGGACTCCCTCCGCGCCGGGCGCTACGCCTCCGCGGTCTACCAGCGGGTCGGCAAGGGCGGCCGGGAGGTGTGGATCCAGGCCACCTACACGCCGGTCCTCGACCTCGACGGACGTCCCTGCAAGGTCATCAAGTTCGCCACCGACGTCACCCACAGCATGACCATCCGGGCCCGCGCGATCGCGGCGGCGGAGCAGACCCTGACCCGGATCCAGTCGGTGGCCGAGGCCTCCGAGGAGATGCACCGGACCTCGGCGTCGATCGCGGCCCGGATGGGCCAGTCCCAGCAGGCGGTCGGCGAGATCCAGGAGAGGATGGGCGTGGCGGGCGCCGCCACCGCCCGGCTCGACGTGGCGGCGCAGGCGATGAACGGCGTCGTCGAGGCGATCACCGCCATCGCCGAGCAGATCAACCTGCTGGCGCTGAACGCTACGATCGAGGCGGCCCGCGCCGGTGCGGCGGGAAGGGGCTTCGCCGTGGTCGCGGCGGAAGTGAAGAACCTCGCCGGCCAGGCCAGCGCCGCCACGGGGCGGATCTCGGGCGAGATCGGCGCCATGCAGACCGTGTCGCGCGAGGTCGCCGCGGCCCTGGGCTCGATCAGCCATGCGGTCGACGCCGTGCAGGGCTTCGTCGCCGAGACCGCGGCGGCGAGCGAGCAGCAGCGCGCCACCACCGGGGCGGTCAGCACCAACGTCCAGACCACGGCGTCCGGCGTCGCCGAGATCGCCGGCAGCCTCGACGAGTGGCTGGTCGGCATCGAGGAGCGGCGGATCGACGAGCGGACGCGCACCTCCCTGACCGGCCGGGTCGTGCTGCCGCCGGGATCGGGACCGGTGGAGGCGATGTCCTGCCTCGTGCTCAACCTCTCGAAGTCCGGCGCCAAGCTCGCCCTCGAACGCCCGGTCCGCCTGCCGCCGCGGATCCGCCTCGAAGTCGAGGGCCATGGCGAGCGCGCCGGCGTGGTGGTGCGCCAGCACGGTTGCGAGATCGGCATCCGCTTCGGGGAGTGATGCAGAATCAGGATATTTTCCTCTGGGAAATATCTGTTTTGCCGGCTACATTGTGCGACGCGCGTTGTCTGGTGCCGTGGTGTTAGTTCCAGACCAGCCCTCACCCGAAAACCTCGCTGTGCGAGCCGAGCCGGGCGAGCCGCAAGGTCGTTGCATCGGGCTTGTGATAGATCAAGACAAGGTCCGGCTTCACGTGGCAATCGCGATAGCCGGACCAGTTCCCGATGAGCTCATGGTCGCGATAGTGTGGGGCGAGGGGCTGATCAGTCGCAAGCGCGGTCAGGACCGGCAGGAGCAAGCTGTCGAGCGTCGCTCTGTACCGTCCTCGAACCTCTCGCTTGTAGTCGCGCTTGAACGCAGTCGAGCGGTCAATCGTCCGCATGGAGATCGGCCATCAAGGCATCGATCCCGTTCAGGCGCGTGCCGCGCCCCTCTTCCAACTCGGCGATGGCCTCTCGCGTCTCCGCATTCGGAGCCTTGGCATTCGGAATCTCTGCGTCGAAGGGGAGCCGCCGCTCGTCGGCGATGCGCAGCATCAAGAGCCTGATCGCATCGGAGACGGACAGACCCATGGCATCCAGCGCTTCCACGGCGCGTTCCTTAACATCCGCGTCGATGCGGGCGCGAACGTAGGTGACGTCGGACATCAGCGTCTCCGAAGCAGGTCTTCCGATGTTGTGGGCTCGCGACCACACCGGCGCAACCGGCGCGGCGTCGCGTGGCGCCCTACAGCCGCGGCCAGCCGAGCAGCCGCCCCGGCGCGAACGGCGCCACCGGCACCGCCGGCGTGCGGCCGGTGGCGAGATCGGCGACGAGCTGGCCGGTGATCGGGCCGGTGGAGAGCCCGATATGGCCGTGGCCGAAGGCGAAGATCAGGCCGGGATGGCGCGGAGCGGGGCCGATCACCGGCAGGCCGTCCGGGGTCGAGGGGCGCGAGCCGAGCCAGGGCCGGTTGTCGAGGGGCTGGCTGAGGCGCACGGTGCCGGCGGCCTCCCGCGCCGCCGCCTCGATCTGGCGGTAATCCGGCTCGGCGTGGCGGTCCGCGACCTCGACGCCGGAGAGCACCCGCACCCGGCCCTCGCCCATCGGCGACAGGATCGAGGCGGCGCCGGTGTCGTAGACCGGGCGCGTGAGGGCCGGGCTCTCGGGATGCAGGGCGTAGTGGCGGTGGTAGCCGCGCTCGGCCGCGAAGGCGAAGCGGTAGCCGAGGGGCCGCGCCAGCTCGTGCGCCGCCGCCCCCGTCGCCAGCACCACCTGGCGCGCCCGAACCGTCCCGCCCGGATGGACGACGTGCCAGCCGTCGGCCCGGAGGTCCAGGCGGCTCACGGTGGTGCGCAGGATCCGTCCGCCGAGGCCGGACAAGAGCCGCTCGGCGGCCTCGACCAGCCCGCCGGGATCGCCGACGGCGCCGGTCTCCGGCAGCAGCATCGCCCGGGCGAAGGGACGGATCAGCGCCGGCTCCAGCGCCTGGATCGCCGGACCCTCGACTATCTCGAACGGCACGCCGTGACGGCTCAGGATCTCGCGCTCCAGGGCCGCCCCCGCGAAGGCGGCCTCCGTCCGGTAGAGCTTCACCCAGCCGCATTCGCGTAGGATGTGGGGCACGCCGGCCCGGTCGGCGAGGCGCCGGTGCTCCGGATAGGCGGCGTCGGTGAGCGGCGCCAGCGCGTCGGCGGCCCGGCGCCAGGCGGAGGTGCGGGCGCTCGCCAGGAAATGGGCCGCCCAGGGCAGCACCCGCAGAAGATGACCATGGCGCAGGCGAAGGCCCGGATCGGCGTTGCGCAGATAGGCCGGCAGCTTGCCCCACAGGCCGGGGCCCGACATCGGCAGGATCGAGCCGCGGCTGACCACGCCGGCATTGCCGTAGGAGGTGCGCGCCCTCGCCTCGCCGGGATCGCACAGGACCACGTCCTGCCCGCGATCCCTCAGGGCGATGGCGGAGGAGAGCCCGACCATCCCGCCGCCGACCACCACGATGTCGGCTGTCTGTTCGTCGTGCTGCATCACTGCTGTCTCGTTCTCATCGGTGCGGGTCTACCGGGGGACAAGAAGAGCGCGGTTTCTCCTCTCCCCGCGGGCGGGGAGAGGGCCGAACCCTCGTCCAGAGGGTTCGGCAAGCCCGTAGGGCGAGGGTGAGGGGGTGGCACCGGAAGAGTCTCCTCCGGAAGCACCCCCTCACCCTCGCTTCGGCTTTCGCCTCCGCTTGCCGTGTCTCCTGAACGTCGGTGGGATCTTCGATCCCCAGGCCCTCTCCCCGCGGGAAGTCGGGCTTGCCCGACTTCGTCCCTTGATTGCAGATCCCGGGCAAGCCCGGGATCTGTCGGGGAGAGGGGGGAAGCCCGCGCCGTTTCTTTTCCCCGGACAGCCCTGCCGCCTGCGGGGAGCGAAGAGATCCCGCGCCCTCTCCTGATCCGCGATTGTCCCTGGCCAGACCTGCGATTACGGCTCCAGCCCCGCCAGATCGCGGACCGCCCCCAGGAGCACCCGCGTCGCCGCGTCGGCATCCTCCAGGGTGATCGATTCGGCCGGGTTGTGGCTGATCCCGCCGCGGCAGCGCACGAACAGCATCGCCGAGGGGCCGAGCGCCGCCATCGCCACCGCGTCGTGGGTGGCGCCGGAGGGCAGCATCAGGGGGGAAAAGCCGAGGCGCCGCGCCGCCCGGTCGAGCGTGGCCTGGAAGCCCGGATCGAGGGCGACCGCCGCGTTGTCCATGAAGGTCTCGGCGCCGAAACCCACCGCCCGGCGCTGCGCGATCGCCCGGCATTCGGCCTCGATCGCCGTGAACAGGCCCAGGCGCTCGGAATCGTCGGGCGCGCGCACGTCGAGGCTGAAATCGACCCGGCCCGGGATCACGTTGACGGCGCCCGGCACGACGCTGAGCGCCCCCACCGTCGCGACCGCACCCGGCACCGCCTCCCCTAAGCGCTCGACCGCGAGCGCCATCTCGGCGGCGGCGGCCAGCGCGTCCCGGCGCATGCCCATCGGCACGGTGCCGGCATGGTTGGCCTCGCCGGTCACGGTGCAGCGCGCCCGGGTGAGCCCGACGATGCCCGAGACCACCCCCACCGGCTGCGCCGCCGCTTCCAGCGCCGGGCCCTGCTCGATGTGGATCTCGAGATAGCCGGCGATCTCCTCACGGCGCCGGGCGAGGGCCGGGATGCCGTCCGGATCGCCGCCGAATTGCGCCAGCGCCTCGCGCAAGGGGGTGCCGGCGGCGTCGCGGCCCTCCAGCCACTCCATCCTGTATTGCCCGGCCCAGGCCTTCGAGGTCGAGAGCGAGGTCGGGAAGCGCACGTTCTCCTCGTCGCCGAAGGCCACCACTTCGAGGGCGAAGGGCAGCGCGAGCCCGCGCAGCGCCTCGGCGACGGCGAGGCCCGCCGCCACGCCGAGGGGACCGTCGTAGCGCCCGGCATCGACCACGCTGTCGATGTGCGAGCCGAGCACCAGGGCCGGCAGCCCGGGCTCCCGCCCTTCCATCCGCCCGACCACGCTGCCGGCGGCGTCGATCCGCGCCGCGAGCCCCGCCTCCCGCATCAGGCCGAGCACCGCCTCGGCGGTCGCCCGGTGGGCCGGCGAGAGGTAGAGCCGGGTCAGCCGGCCGGGCTCGTCGGTGTGGCGGGCGAGGTCGTCGATCAGCGCCATCACGCGGGCGCCGAGGCGGGAAGTGTCGGTCATGGCGTCGGTCATGGCGGTCGCGACCTGAACTGGCATCGAGCGGGCGGTATGCAGGGTCGGTGCCGGTGGAGGCAACCGGGCCCGGAGCATGCCGGCGGACCGTCAGCGCGGCGCCGGGCGCGGGCCGTCGAGGGGGGCGAGGCCGTCCGGCCGCGCGGCGTCCACCCGGATCGTCCGGAGATCCCGGGCGAGGCCCGCGAGATCCGGCACCGGGGTCTGGCTCGTCCCGAACAGCGCCGCGTCGAGGGCGGCAAGACGCGGGCCGGTGCCGGGATCGGCGCGCCAGGCTGCCGCGCGGCCCGGATCGCGCCGGGCGGCCTGACTGAGGGCGGCGTGGAACCCGCGCGCGTCGCGACGCCGGGCGGCCCGGATCAGGGCCCGCAAGGGCGGCGCCTCGCGGCGGGACAATCCCCAGGCACCGAGCCCGAATCCGAAGGCGGCGAGACCGACGACGAGCGCCCGCCAGGGCGAGGCCGGGGGAGGGGGCGCCTCCTCCGCGGGCGCCGCCGCGCGGGCGCCGACGATGCGGGCCGGGATCTCGGCCTCGCGCATCACCCGCGCCCGGGTGTCGAACCACGGAATCGAGATCGCCGCCAGCGTGATCGGCTCCGGCACGCCCGGGCGCACGTCCCAGCGGTAGGTCACCCGGGCCACCGGGCCCGCCGGAGTGATCCGGGTCTGGCGCTCGACCGGCCCGGCGAAGGTGAGGATGCCGCGGGTGCGCAAGGTGGGCCGCGGCGGCAGGGCATCGGCGGTGAGGCCGCGCGCCTCCAGCGTCACGGTGCGGCGGGCCGGCTCGCCGAGCCTCAGCGTCTCGGGCTCGGGCTCCCAGAGGTCGGTCACCGTCAGGCCTTCCGCCGGCAGCCACCAGGGCTCGGGCGCGTCCGGCCCGCCCAGGCCCTGCCAGGCGGCGACGTCGAGGGGCAGCGGGTTCGAGCGCACCTCGATCAGCCGGCGCTCGCCGCCATCGACGAGGGTCAGGCGATGCACGAAGGGGTCGACGACGAAGCGGCCCGCCCCTTGCGGGAACACCGCGACGGTGCGCTCGAAGCCGCGCGCCTCCTGGCCCTGGATCGTGGTGCGGAACCAGCGGTCGCGGCCGAGCTGGGTCCAGCCGAAATGCGGCAGGCTCGGCTGGCGCAGATCCTCCAGCGCGATCTGCGCCCGGTAGGTGCCGCGGATGCGCAGCAGGACCATCTCGCGCGGATAGGGCGTCGCCCCGCCCGGAACCTCGGCGGTGACGGTGAGCGCGAGGTCGCCGTCGTCCAGGGCGAGCGCCGGCGAGGCGAGGAGACAGGCGAGGACGATCCCTCTCGCTACAGCCCTTCTTGCCACGATGCGCCTCACCATGGGTTGCTCCCCGGCTGCACGGCAGTGCCGGCCTCGCGCCGGCGGGTCTGCTCGGCGCGGATCCGCAGGGCGACGAAGCGGCCGGGATCGTCGGTCAGGGTCGCGAGCCAGTGCCGGTCGGGGCGGATCTCCCGCAGTTCGAAGCTTTTGGAGACCCGGCGCACCTCGCGCTCCACCACCTCGGACACGCTGGCATTGCCGCCGCCCTGGCGCCCGCCGCCCTCCGCGTCGCTGGCCGAGCCCCGCGCCTGGCCGCGCCCGGGATCCACCGCCCGCTGCTCGGCCCGGCCGGTGCGGGCGGCCTTCGAGTTGCCCGGCGAGTCGGCGGCGGACGACGCCTCGCGGTGGCCGGCGAGGCCGTCGCCGGTCGAGGCGGTGCCGGGATCGTCCGCATCGGATTCGGTCTTGGTGGCGTAGCGGGTGGCGGCGTCGGCCTTCGCGTTCGCCTCGCCGGCGGTGCGGCCGCCGGGGGCGTCCGGCGTGTCGAGGAGGCGGGCCACCAGCTCGCGGTTGGCCTTGGCGTCCTCGTCCGCCGGATCGCGGGCGAGCGCCGCGTCGTAGGCTTTGAGCGCCCCCTTGAGGTCGCCGGCGAGCGCCAGCGCGTTGCCGCGGTTGTAGGGGAAACTCGCGAAGGCCTCGGCCGCCTCGGCGTAGCGGCCGGCGGCGTAGAGGGCGGTGCCGCGCCAGGCCGGATCGTCGCTGATGCCGGCAGCCGGGCCCGGCATCCCGGCCCCGAGCAGGAGCCGGGCGAGGGCGGCGGGTTCCACGGCGAGGCCCGCCAGGGCGAGGCTGCCGGCGGCGAGGAGGAGGATCCGCATCAGCCGCTCCGCCGGAAGAGCAGCAGGACCGGCAGCAGCGCGAGGCCGGCGAGCCAGCGGCCGAGATCCTGCCAGGCCAACACCGTGTAACCCCCGTCGGCGAGGTGGCGGGCGACCGTCTCGGACAGGACCGCCAGGACCGGGTCCGGCGCGTCGAGGCTGCCGGCCGCGCCGCCGCCGAGGGCGGCGAGTCGGGTGAGCCTGGTGCCGTCCGGCCGCGGCGCCTCGGCCGGCAGGGCGGGATCGGTCACCAGCACGGTGTGCAGCCGGTGGCCCTCCTCCCGGAGCGCCGCCGCCTCCCGGAACGCCGTCTCGTCGAGGCCGCCGCCGTCGCTCACCAGCACCACGTCGCCGGTCACCACTCCGCCCTCGGCGAGCGTCCGACGGGCGAGCGCCAGGGCGCGGGCCGGGTGGCTGCCGCGGTCCGGCACGGTGGCGCCGTCGAGGGCGAACAGGATCGTGCTCAACGCGTCGCGGTCGGTGGTCGGCGTCGCCACGAGGTAGGCGTCGCCCGCATAGGCGATGAGCGCGACCGCCTTGGTGCCGGCGGCTTCGGCCAACCCTTGCGCCAGGGCCCGCGCCTCGCCGAGGCGCCCGCCCTCGGCGACCGAGCGCGACAGGTCGAGGGCGACGATCGCGGCGTCGAGGTTGCGGAAGCCCGCCACGTCGCGGCGCTCCACGGCGGGACCGGCGAGGCCGAGGGCGAGGAGGGCGGCAGCCAGGACCAGCAGCCCCTGGCCCGAGCGGCGCCCCGGCCGCACCGCGCCACGGGCCTGGAGCGCCGCCATCAGGTGAGGCTCCACGGCCTTGACCCAGTCGCCGAGGGGTGCGGCGCGGTGGGCGGCGCGCCAGGCCAGGAGGGCAAGGAGCGGCAGGGCGAGGAGCCACCAGGGGCGGAGCAGGGTGAAGGCCTCGGTCACGCCGCTCTCCGGGTCAGCAGGAGGGCGAGGCCCGAGAGCAGCGCCACCGCACCCGGCCACGGCCACAGGTCGCGGCGCAGGGGCACCGGCGGGGCCCGGTCGCGCCCGCCCTCGAGGGCGTCGATGCTGTCGGCCACGCCCGCGAGGTCCTCGGTGGTGCGCACCCGGAAGAAGCGGCCGCCGCTCGTCGCCGCCACATCGCGAAGCGCCTCGGAATCGACCACGTCCTGCTCGCCGTTCGCGTCGGCGAGGTCGCGGGGGCCGAGCGCGATGGTGTGCACCCGGATGCCGAGGTCGCGGGCGAGCACGGCCACGTCCCGCGGCGTGGTCTGGCCGGCATTGTTGGCGCCGTCGGAGAGCAGCACCACCACCTTCGCCGGGCCCGGCAGGGCGTCGAGGCGCTTCAAGGCGAGGCCGAGCCCGTCGCCGATGCCGGTCGAGCGGCCGACGAGGCCGATCTGCGCCTCCTCCAGCGCCCGGGCGACGGCGCGGGTATCGAAGGAGGGGGCGGCGGCGACGTCGGCCTGGTCGGCGAAGATCACGAGGCCGACCCGGTCGCCGGCCCGGCGGCGGATGAACTCGGCCCCGACGCGCTTGACCGCCGCGAGCCGCGAGGTGGTGCGCCCGTCGAGGGAAAAGTCGATCCGCTCCATGCTGCCCGACAGGTCGAGGGCGAGCACGATGTCCCGCCCCGAGGCCGGAAGCGCCGCGCCCGGCAGCACCAGACGCGGGCCGGCGAGGCTTGCGACGAGCGACACCCAGAGCAGCCAGGTCAGGGCCGCGCGTCCTCTCACCCCGACGGCGAGCGGCCCGCCGCGGTCGAGCCCGGCGACGAGGGAGGGCGGCACCGCGAGCGCCCCGCTGCCGCCCGAGCGCGGCGGCAGGAGGCGCGCGACGAGGAGCGGCAGCGGCAGGAGCAGGCCGGCGAGCGGTGCCGCGAAATCGAGGGAGGCGAGGCCGGCCATCATCGTCAAGCCCGCAGGCGCGCGAGGAGCCGGGCGAGGCCGGCCTCCACTGCTGCGAGATCGGGGGTGGGGCCCGGGGCGTAGAGATCGTCGGCCAGCGCCCGGCCGGGGCCGTGTCCGAAGAAGTCGGTGCGGAGGCGCGCGTCGAGCCCGGCTGGTCCCTCGACCCCGAGGCTGCGGGCGAGCCGCCGGCTCAGCCGCGCGAGCGCCACGCGGCGCTCGGGCGGCGGCAGGGCGCGGGCGGCGGCGAGCTCGGCGAGCGCCGCCCGGCGGATCGGGTGGGCGCCCCGGCGCGGCCGGAGCCAGGCCGCGAGGCCGGCGAGCGCCAGGCCGAGGGCGATGGCGGCCAGCACCTCGGGCCGGACCAGCCCCGGATCGGGCGGGGCGTGCAGGCCGCGCAGGCCCGAGAGCGCGGCCTCACAGCACGGCATCGAGCCGCTCCATCAGCGGGGCGAAGCCTTCGGGGCCCGTCTCGGTGTCGAGGCGGAGACAGGCGAGGCCGAGGCGGGCATAGGCCGCGAGGCGATCCTCCGGTGCCGGCCGCGCCCGGCCGATTTTCGCGGAGGCACTGGCCGTGCCGCGGCGGCCGTCCGGCGTCGCGTAGGGGTAGAGGCCCGGCGGGGCGATGCGCTCGAAGGCGTCGCTCACCAGGATCAGGCTCACGGAGACCCGCTCGGCGAGCGCCACCAGGCGCTCCGAAAAGCCGTCGCCGGGTGAATCGAGGGCGCTCGCCAGCACCAGGTGCCCGCCCGCCGGCAGCAGCGTCCGCGCCCGCTCCAGGATCGGGCTCAAGGGTGGGTCGTCGTGAAGCGGGGCCGCGAGGGCGCTCCCGTGCGCCTGGGCGAGACCCTGGCACAGGGCCGCCATGCCCCGTCCGCCGCCCCGCGGCGGCAGCGCCACCGGCTCCGCGCCGGCGACGCAGAGCCCGACCCGGCCGCCATCGCCGGCGATGCGCCAGCCGAGCAGCACCAGGGCCTCCGCGGCCGCGACCGAGCGTAAGGAGCGGCGGGTGCCGAACAGCATCGAGGACCGGAAATCGGCCAGCAGCACCACCGCGCGGTCGCGCTCCTCGTGGTGGGTGCGCACGTGGAGCGTGCCGGTGCGGGCGGTGGCGTTGCGGTCGACGTGGCGCACGTCGTCGCCCTCGGCCCAGGGGCGCACGTCGTCGGGCTCGGTGCCGCGCCCGCGCCGCCGCGTGACGAGGCCGCCGGGCAGCCCCGAGCGCCCCCGCGTCGTCGCACCGGTTCCGCGGCGCGCGAGGTGGCGCAGGCCCATGAGCGCACCCGCTTCGAGGGCGATGCCGGGCCGGGAGAAGGGATCGGACTCGGAGGGCGGCCGTGCCACGGTGGCGAGAATCCTCAGAGACATATCCTCAGAGCGGGTGCACCCGGTCGAGCAGGCCGGCGACCAGGGCGCGGGCGGTCTGCCCTTCCGCAGCGGCGCGCCAGGTCAGGGCGAGGCGATGCGCCAGCGCGTCGCCGGCGAGGGCCACGACGTCGTCCGGCACGACGTGGTCGCGCCCGTGCAGGTAAGCCCGAGCCTTGCCCGCGAGCATGAGCGCCAGGGTGCCGCGGGGCGAGACCGGATGCTCGATGGCAGCCCGCAAATCCGGCGCCGCCGGCCCGCCGCGGGTGGCGGCGACGAGGCGGACGAGAAAATCCTTGAGCGCCGGGGAGACATGGGTCTTGAGCGCCGCGGTGCGGGCTGTCCGCAGTTCCTCGGCCGTCAGGCGCACCGGCATGGCTGCCACCGCCTCGGTCATCTCACCCTCGACGAGGTCGAGGATGCGGCGCTCGGACGCCTCGTCCGGCATCTCGACCACGACGTGGAGCAGGAACCGGTCGAGCTGCGCCTCCGGCAGCGGGAAGGTGCCGGCATGCTCGATCGGGTTCTGGGTCGCCACCACCATGAACGGATCGGGCAGGGGGTGGGTGGTGCCCGCCACCGTGATCTGCTGTTCGGCCATCGCCTCAAGCAGCGCCGACTGCACCTTGGGCGGCGCCCGGTTGATCTCGTCGACCAGCACCAGGGAGTGGAACAGGGGGCCGGCCAGGAACTCGAACCGGCCGCCGTCGGGCCGCCAGACAGTGGTGCCGGTGAGGTCGGCAGGCATCAGGTCGGGGGTGCACTGGATGCGGGCGAAGCCCGTGTCGAGCCCGTCGGCGAGGCGCTTGACCGCCCGGGTCTTGGCGAGGCCCGGCGCCCCCTCGATCAGCAGGTGGCCGCCGGTGAGGAGCCCGATCAGGAGCCGCTCGACGAGGCCGGAGGCGCCGATCAGGCCCGCTTCCAGGCCGGTGCGCAGGGCGTCGAGTCGCGCGCGCACGGGATCGTCGGGTGCGGGTCCGTCGAGGCCGGTCCTCGCGACGCTCCGCGCCACGGCCTGCTCAGCGCCTCGCGCCATCCGGTGCCTCTCCCTCGGGGCCGGTGCTTCGTGCCGGCGTTGAGGGGATCAGGCCGCGTCTTGCCGGGTGCGTCAATCCCGTGGGGCGGGTGGGAGGTTCGTGCTTAAGTCCGCGGCATCCCATCGTCATCGATGACTGTCGCTTCACGCGTGCCCTTCGGCCTTTTCAACCTTGAAGCGATAGCCGAGTGCATCAGCCACGGAAAACAGCGTAGAGATCTGCGGATCGCCCCTCTCCGACAGCGAGCGGTAAAGATTTTCGCGGGATTTCCCGGTCGTCTCAGCAACGAACGTCATTCCTCTGGCTCTGGCGACATCGCCGAACGCAGCGGCAACGAGCGACGGATCGCCGTCTTCCAGAGCCGCATTAAGGTACGACGTGATCTCCTCGTCGTTCGTGAGGTAGTTTACCGGATCCCAATCTCGAATTTTTGCATTCATTCTAGATCTCCTTTGCCATTCGCTTCGCGAGCCGAATGTCATCATTCTGGGTCCGCTTGTCGCCGCCACATAGGAGAACAACGATCGTCTTGTCTGCTCGCTCGACGAAGTAGACCCGATAAGCTGGACCGTAGTCGATCTTCAGTTCACTCACGCCTTCTCCCACAGGCTTCACCTTGCCGGGATTTCCGAGCGCTAACCTTCGAAGACGGATATTGATCCGCGATCGAGCTTCCAGATCGCGAAGTTTGGAGATCCAGTCGCTGAACGTCTCAGTTTCTTGGATCCTGGGCATATGGATGTGTAGCGCATACGCCACAGAACATCAAGGATCAGACCGTCTGCTGGCCATCCAATGTACAACCAAGTGATTGAGGCAATTCAAATTTATAGATGTTGCCGTCAAGCGAAAGACCGCCGGGCTGGAAGTCCGGCGGCGTTTCGCTTCGCTCAGAATCGCGAGAATCGCGATCTCCGAGCTGGAGGAGAGCGCTCCGTGACGAAGCGCCCGACGCCGCATACTCGGGTTTTTCACACCGTCCAGGGCGCTGGCCGGTTCGGGCTGAGGCCGTAGCGGGCCACCGCCTCCGCCACCTTCGCCCGGTCGAGGCTGCCCTCGTCGGCGAGCGCCGCGAGCGCCGCCACCGCGACGTGGTGCCGGTCGACCTCGAAGAAGGCGCGCAGCGCGCTGCGGGTGTCGCTGCGGCCGAAGCCGTCGGTCCCGAGCGTGACGTAGCGGGCCTGGATCGCGGTCGCGATCAGCTGCGGATAGGCGCGGACGTAGTCGGTGGCGGCGACGACCGGCGCGGAGCCGGGCAACGACTCCTCGACGAGGCTGCGCCTTGCCGGCAGGCCCGGGTTCAGCCGGTTCGACCGCTCGACGTCGCGGGCCTCGCGAGCGAGCTCGCTGAAGCTCGTGACGCTGTGGACCTCCGCCGCGATGCCCCATTCCTCGGCCAAAAGCTTCGCCGCGGCGATGACCTCGGGCAGGATCGCCCCCGAGCCGAGGAGACGAATAGCCGGCTCACCATCTCCGTAGCCGGCGAAACGATACATCCCGCGGATGATCCCGTCCCGCACGCCGTCGGGCATCGACGGTTGGGCGTAGTTCTCGTTCATCGCCGTGACATAGTAGAACGCGTCGACGTCGCGCTCCATCATGTCGCGGGCGCCGTGATCGAGGATCACCGCCATCTCGTAGGCGAAGGCCGGGTCGTAGGCGCGGCAATTCGGGATCGTCGCGGCGACGAGGTGGCTCGACCCGTCCTGGTGCTGCAGGCCCTCGCCGCCGAGGGTCGTGCGGCCCGCCGTGGCGCCGATGAGGAAGCCGCGGGCCCGCTGGTCGGCCGCCGCCCAGATCAGGTCGCCGACGCGCTGGAAGCCGAACATCGAGTAGTAGATGTAGAACGGCAGCATCGCGAGGCCGTGGACGCTGTAGGAGGTCGCGGCAGCCGCCCAGGACGAGACGGCACCGGCCTCGGTGATGCCCTCCTCCAGCAGCTGCCCGTCGCGGGATTCCTTGTAGTAGAGCATCGAGCCGGCATCCTCCGGCTCGTAGAGCTGGCCGAGCGGCGAGTAGATGCCGACCTGCCGGAAGAGGTTCGCCATGCCGAAGGTGCGCGCCTCGTCGGCGACGATCGGCACGACGCGGGGCCCGAGCTCCTTGTGCTTGATCAGGCTGCTGAACAGCCGCACCGCCGCGGTGGTGGTCGACATCTCCTTGCCGTCAGCCTCGAGCGCGAAGCCCGCATAGGTGGAGAGATCTGGCACCGCGACGTGGGCGGCGGTCCGCCGGCGCTTGGGCAGGAAGCCACCGAGCTGTTCGCGCCGCTCGCGCAGGTAGCGCAGCTCGCGGCTGTTCTCGTCGGGCTTGTAGAATTCCAGCCCCTCGACCTGCGCGTCGGTGAGCGGCAGGGCGAAGCGATCGCGGAAGGCCTTCAGCGCATCGGTATCGAGCTTCTTCGCCTGGTGGGCGGTCATGCGCGACTCGCCCGCGCCGCCCATGCCGTAGCCCTTCTTGGTCTTGGCCAGGATCACGGTCGGGCGGCCCTTGGTCGCCTTGGCGGCGGCGAAGGCCGCGTAGAGCTTGCGGAAATCGTGCCCGCCGCGCTTGAGCTTGTCGACGTCGCCGTCCGACATGTGGGAGACGAGCGCCTTCACCTCCTCGTCCTCGCCGAAGAAGTGGGCGAGGTTGTAGGCGCCGTCCTTGGCCCCGAGCGTCTGGTACTTGCCATCGACCGTGGCGGCGAAGCGGCGCAGGAGGGCGTGGTTGGTGTCGCGGGCGAAGATCGCGTCCCACTCCGAGCCCCACAGAACCTTGACGACGTTCCAGCCGGCACCGCGAAAGACGCTCTCCAGCTCCTGGATGATCTGGCCGTTGCCGCGCACCGGCCCGTCGAGGCGCTGCAGGTTGCAGTTGATGACGAAGGTGACGTTGTCGAGCTTTTCGCGGGCCGCCAGCGTCAGGGCGCCGATCGATTCCGGCTCGTCCATCTCGCCGTCGCCGAACACGCCCCAGACGTGCTGGCCGGCGGTGTCGGCCAGCCCCCGGTCGCTCAGGTAGCGCATGAAGCGCGCCTGGTAGATCGCGTTCATCGGCCCGATGCCCATCGAGCCGGTCGGAACCTGCCAGAATTCGGGCATCAGCCAGGGATGCGGATAGGAGCACAGGCCCTCGCCGGCGATCTCCTGGCGGTAATGCTTCAGGTTGTTCTCGGAGAGCCGCCCCTCCAGGAAGGCGCGGGCGTAGACGCCCGGCGCCGAATGCGGCTGGAAGAACACGAGGTCCGCGCCCGCACCCGAGGCGTCGCCGGCCTGGAAGAAGTGGTTGAAGCCGAGTTCGAAGATCTCGGCGGCCGAGGCGTAGGAGGCGACGTGGCCGCCGAGTTCGCCATAGGCCATGTTGGCTCGCACCACCATCGCGAGGGCGTTCCAGCGCATGATCGAGGTGAGGCGCTCCTCGACCGCGAGGTCGCCCGGATAGGGCGGCTGCTTCTCGAGTGGAATGGTGTTGCGATAGGGCGAGTAGGGCGGCGCCTCCTCGACGACGCCGATCTCCCGCGCCTTCTGCTCCAGCCGGTCGAGCAGGAAGCGGGCCCGGGCCGCGCCGCCGTGGCGCAGGACGGATTCGAGCGAGGCGAGCCAGTCCGCGGTCTCGGCCGGATCCGGATCGGCCACGCCGCGCGGGCCCAGGATCGCTTGACCACCGGCCTGGTTGCTGGGGCGCTCGTTCTCGTTGACCGGCTTGGCGCTCGCGCTCATGGCCTTCATCCTCCCGAAAGATGGCGCCAGGATAATTCCCCGGTCGCGGCAGAAGCTGCTTCGTTTGCCGCTGGTTCGGGTGTCAGCGCAAAACATTTTCGTGGGATCGGTCGTATGCGGTCGATCTTGCCGCAGCACGGGAGGCGAAGCGGCACCGTTCGGCAGCCGGCTACCGGTTGCGCCGGAAGATCCGACTCCTCGGTATCGCGTGCTCGACAACGCCCGGCGGGTAGCGTCAATGCCACCTTTGTCCTAAGGTCCCGCGCGAGTCGGGCCGTGCGGGGCCGGCCTCCCCAACGCTCTCCCGTCGTCGAGACCGCGTCGGCATGGGATGCGGGGGTGCTGGCCCATCCGTGCCCGCGCATGCCTCGGGACACAGCCTCGCGATGAATGCCGACACGGCCTCCGGCCTCAGCCTGCTCCAGACTCCTCTGCACGCGCTGCACCAGGAGGTCGGCGCCCGGATGGTGCCGTTCGCCGGCTACATGATGCCGCTGCAATACCCGCTCGGGCTCCTCAAGGAGCACCTGCACACCCGCAAGGCGGCCGGGCTGTTCGACGTGTCGCATATGGGCCAGATCGCGGTGCGGGCCCGCTCGGGCGACCTCGCGGACGCCGCCCGCGCGCTGGAGACGGTGCTGCCGATCGACGTCGTGGGCCTCGGCGCCGGGCGCCAGCGCTACGGCTTCCTCACCACGCAGGGCGGCGGCATCCTCGACGACCTGATGCTCGCGAATCTCGGCGACCACTACCTGCTGATCGTCAACGCCGCCAACAAGGCCGCCGGCCTCGCCCACCTGCTCGACTCCATCGGGACGGAATGCACGGTCGAGCCGATCGAGCGGGCGCTGATCGCGCTCCAGGGCCCGGGGGCGGAAGCGGCGCTCACGCGCCACCTGCCCGTCATCGCCGAGATGCGCTTCATGGATGCGCGCACCATCGCGTTCCGGGGCGAGGACGGCGTCGTGGTGCGCGCCGGCTATACCGGCGAGGACGGGTTCGAGATCGCGCTGCCGGCCGAGTCCGCCGTGGCGCTCGCCCGCGCGCTGCTCGCCGACCCCGAGGTGAAGCCGATCGGCCTCGGCGCCCGCGATTCCCTGCGCCTCGAAGCGGGCCTGTGCCTGCACGGCTCGGACATCGACCACGAGACCTCGCCGGTCGAGGCCGGCCTGTCCTTCGCGATCCCGAAGGTGCGCCGCCGCGGCGGCGCCCGGGCCGGCGGCTTCCCCGGCGCCGAGCGGATCCTGGCCGAGCTCGCCGACGGCCCGGCGCGGCTGCGGGTCGGCCTGCGTCCGGACGGGCGCACCCCGGTGCGGGCCGGCGCCGCCCTCTACGACTCCGCCGACGGATCCGAGGCGGTCGGCCGGGTGACCTCCGGCGGCTTCGGGCCGAGCCTGGAGGGACCGATCGCCATGGGGGTGGTGCCGAGCGCGCTCGCGGTGCCGGGCACCCAAGTCTTCGCCGAGGTGCGCGGCCAGCGCCTGCCCTGCGCGGTGGTGCCGCTGCCGTTCCGCCCCGCCGGCTTCAAGCGTTCCTGAACGAGGGAAATGATCCGATGCTGAAATATACCGACGAGCACGAGTGGCTGCGCCTGGAGGGCGACGTGGCGACGGTGGGGATCACCGACCATGCCGCCGAGCAGCTCGGCGACCTCGTCTTCGTCGAGCTGCCGAAGGTCGGCGCCACGCTGACCAAGGGCGCGGCCGCCGCGGTGGTGGAATCGGTGAAGGCCGCCTCCGACGTCTACGCGCCGGTCGACGGCGAGGTGACCGAGGTCAACGAGGCCGCGGTGGCGAGCCCGGAGAGCGTCGGTACCGACCCGCAGGGTGAGGGCTGGCTCTACCGCGTGCGCCTCTCGGACCCGTCCCAGCTCGACGGGCTGATGGACGAGGCGGCGTACCGCGCCTTCCTGGGCTAAATGTCTTGGGCTGAATTCTTGGAGCATGTTCGAGTTGGCTGACCGAACTTGAACCCTCAGTGTCATCCCGGGGCCGCGAAAGCGGAACCCGGGATCCATAACCGCCGACGGTGCAGACCATGGCTTGATGCGTTCCGCTTCCTCCTGAACCGTCAGCGGTTATGGATCCCGGGTTCTCGCCTCCGGCGAGCCCCGGGATGACACGGAGAGATGTCGGGCTAGTATCAGACCGATAGACGAAGCTGGCTAAACAGACTCTTAGAGACAGAAATTCTCGATGGGCGGAGCTTCAACTGCTCCCCACATTCGCTTTCGAGCCGCCCCACGCGGCTCCGATCAGGGCAAAACCTCCCATGCCGATGGACAAGTACGATCCCTACGACTTCGCCAACCGCCGCCATATCGGCCCGTCGGTGGACGAGATCGCCCGCATGCTGGAGGTGGTCGGCTCTGAGAGCCTCGACGCCCTGATCGACGAAACCCTGCCGGCGGGGATCCGGCAGAAGGAGAACACCGAGTTCGGCGCCGCCCTGTCGGAGCGCCGGGCGATCGAGCGCCTGCGCGCCACCGCCAACAAGAACAAGCTGCTGACCTCGCTGATCGGCCAGGGCTACCACGGCACCACGATGCCGCCGGCGATCCAGCGCAACATCTTCGAGAACCCGGCCTGGTACACGGCCTACTCGCCCTACCAGCCCGAGATCAGCCAGGGCCGGCTCGAGGCGCTGCTCAACTTCCAGACCTGCGTCAGCGACCTGACCGGGCTCGACATCGCCAACGCCTCGCTCCTCGACGAGGCGACGGCCGCGGCCGAGGCGATGGGCATGGCCCGCCGCATCGCGACGGCCAAGCCCGACACGTTCTTCGTCGACAGGCAGTGCCTGCCGCAGACCATCGCGGTGCTGAAGACCCGGGCCGAGCCGTTCGGCTGGCGCATCGTCGTCGGCGACCCCTTCGCCGACCTCGACCCCAAGGCGGTGTTCGGCGCGATCTTCCAGTATCCGGGCGTCGAGGGCGCGGCCCACGACTTCACCGACGTCATCGCCGGACTGCACGAGGCCGGCGCCATCGCCGTGGTGGCGGCCGATCCGCTGTCGCTCACCCTGCTCAAGCCCCCGGGCGAGATGGGGGCCGACATCGCGGTCGGCTCGATGCAGCGCTTCGGCGTGCCGATGGGCTACGGCGGCCCCCACGCCGCCTACATGGCGACGCGCGACGCCCACAAGCGCGCGCTGCCGGGTCGCATCGTCGGCGTCTCTGTCGATTCCCGCGGCAACCGCGCCTACCGGCTCTCGCTCCAGACCCGCGAGCAGCACATCCGGCGCGAGAAGGCGACCTCGAACATCTGCACCAGCCAGGTGCTGCTGGCGGTCATCGCCTCGATGTACGCGGTGTTCCACGGGCCGCGCGGGCTCAAGGCGATCGCGATGCGCATCCACCGCGACGCGACGCGTCTCGCCGCCGGACTGAACCA
The DNA here is from genome assembly GCF_900116815.1 of Methylobacterium sp. 174MFSha1.1. Taxonomy (NCBI): domain Bacteria; kingdom Pseudomonadati; phylum Pseudomonadota; class Alphaproteobacteria; order Hyphomicrobiales; family Methylobacteriaceae; genus Methylobacterium; species Methylobacterium sp. 174MFSha1.1. The sequence goes on from NZ_FPCB01000020.1 coordinate 83,685, forward strand.
GCTCGGCTTCGAGACTCATCCGGACGCCTTCTTCGACACGATCACCGTGACGGTCGGGCCGTTCCAGGGCGTGATCCTGAAGAACGCCGTCGCCAACGGGATCAACCTGCGGAAGATCGGCAACGACCGGATCGGCATCACGGTCGACGAGCGCACGAGGCCCGACATCATCGAGGCGGTGTGGCGCGCCTTCGGGGGTGACAGCCTGACCTACGACGAGTCCTGGCCCGAGCCGCGCCTGCCGGCGGATCTGATGCGGACATCGGAGTACCTGACCCACCCGATCTTCCACATGAACCGGGCCGAGAGCGAGATGACGCGCTACATGCGCCGCCTCGCCGACCGGGACCTCGCCCTCGACCGGGCGATGATCCCGCTCGGCTCCTGCACGATGAAGCTCAATGCCACGGCCGAGATGCTGCCGATCTCGTGGCCGGAATTCTCGGAGCTGCATCCCTTCGCGCCGAAGGATCAGGCCGAGGGCTACGCCGAGATGATCCAGGATCTCTCCCAAAAACTCGCCGACATCACCGGCTACGCGGCGATCTCGATGCAGCCGAATTCCGGCGCGCAGGGCGAGTATGCGGGCCTCCTGGCGATCCGCGCCTATCACCTGTCGCGCGGGGAGGGGCACCGGACGATCTGCCTGATCCCGTCCTCGGCCCACGGCACCAACCCGGCCTCGGCGCAGATGTGCGGCATGACCGTGGTGGTGGTCGGCGCCGACCGCAACGGCAACGTCGACGTGGCCGATCTCCGCGCCAAGGCGGAGAAGCACGGGGCCAACCTCGCCGCCTGCATGATCACCTACCCGTCCACCCACGGGGTGTTCGAGGAGGCGGTGCGGGAGATCTGCGACATCACCCACGCCCATGGCGGCCAGGTCTATCTCGACGGCGCCAACCTCAACGCGCTGGTCGGCCTCGCGAGGCCCGGCGACATCGGGGCGGATGTCAGCCACATCAACCTGCACAAGACCTTCTGCATCCCGCATGGCGGCGGCGGGCCCGGCATGGGGCCGATCGGCGTCAAGGCGCACCTGATCCCGTTCCTGCCCGGCCACGTCGAGACCGACGGGCGCGAGTTCTCGGTCTCGGCCGCGCCCTACGGCTCGGCGGCGATCCTGCCGATCTCCTGGAGCTACTGCCTGCTGATGGGCGGGCGCGGGCTGACGCAGGCGACCCGCATCGCGATCCTCAACGCCAACTACATCGCCAAGCGCCTCGCCGGCGCCTACGACGTGCTCTACACCGGCACCCACGGAAGGGTGGCGCATGAATGCATCATCGACGCCCGCCCGCTGATGAAGAGCGCCGGAATCAGCGTCGAGGACATCGCCAAGCGGCTGATCGATTGCGGCTTCCACCCGCCGACGATGAGCTGGCCGGTGGCCGGCACCCTGATGATCGAGCCGACCGAGTCCGAGACCAAGGGCGAGATCGACCGCTTCTGCGACGCCATGCTGGCGATCCGCGACGAGATCCGGGCGATCGAGGAGGGCCGGATGGACCGGGCCGACAACCCGCTCAAGAACGCGCCCCACACCGTGGAAGACCTGATCGGCCCGTGGGAGCGGCCGTATTCCCGCGAGGCCGCCTGCTTCCCGGCCGGCGCCTTCCGGGTCGACAAGTACTGGCCGCCGGTCAACCGGGTCGACAACGCCTACGGCGACCGGAACCTGGTCTGCGCCTGCCCGCCAGTGGAGAGCTACATGAAGGCGGCGGAGTAGACATCACGTCTCGAAGACGTTCCGGGCACCCGGAACGTCGAGGCGGCGAACAGGGGAACGATGCCCGGGCCGACCGCGCCCGGTCGTCACGCCGAGCCGACATCGCGACGGCATCAGGGCCGACGATCCTCCTTCAGGGTCGGCACGGCCGGCGTGAAGGCGAGATCGCGCTTCGCATCCACGTCGAAGGCTCCCAGAAACTCCGGACACGTCTCCTTGAAGGCCGGTCGGCGCGCGAGCGACGGCACGGTCGTCCCCGTCGCGATCTCGGTGGTGCCCAGGGCGTCGTGAACCAGGATGCTGCCGGTCCCGGAGCGGCAGACACGGACGTGGGCCAATCCGCCCGTATCCATGCCGATGTCGAGCTTGGCCTCACCGCCGTTCGCCTGCGTCACCGTCAGGCTGCGGTGATACTCCGCCAGGAAGGGATGGGCGAACCGGCGCTCGAGCGTGACGCTCAGGCCGGGCAGGTCCGCATTCGCCGCGTCGCGGAACGCGCCGACCCGGCCATCGCTCCACAGCATCCATCCCACGAGGAGGACCGGCAGCCCGGCGAGAACCAGGAGGAGCGCCCCGGCCGCCATCAGAGCGTATGTCAGCCCACGCCTCACCCTGACCTCTCCGTCGAGCCGATGCTCCCGGATGCTCCGCTGCGCCGATTTGCAGCGATCGGTTCAAGTCGGGAGTACGGTCCTCTTGAGAGCGGCCGGGCGCCACTCGGATCAGGCCGCGTCCGAAACACGAACTTCGACGTGCAGCCCGGCTGCTGCGAGCAGGACAACGAGATCATCGAGCGGAAACCGATCGATCTTGCCGCGCAGGAGGTCCGAGACACGCGGTTCCGTGACGCCCAGCCGGCGCGCCGCCTCGCCCTGCGTCCACTCCTTCGCCCGGATGTGTCGATCCAGGGCCATCATCAGGGCGGAACGCAGCTTCATCGTCTGCGCATCCGCGGGCGTGTCCTCAATGGCATCCCACACGCTTGCGAATCCGTCATCGCTCATCGGCCCAGCTCCCTGGCGAGATCGGCATAGCGTTTGGCCGCCAGATCCAGATCCGCGGTGCTCGTCTTCTGTGTCTTCTTCTGAAAGCAGTGTAGCACGTGGACCGCGTCGGCGAACTTGGCGACATAGATCACCCGAAACGCGCCGGACTCGTCCCGTATCCTGATTTCCTGCACGCCGATCCCGATCGTGGGCATCGGCTTCCAGTCGCTCGGCATCAGCCCGTGCTGGACTTTGTCGAGTTGATAACCCGCGTCACGGCGCGCCGCAGGCGGAAAGGCCCGGAGATCGCCGAGGGCGCTGCCGTGAAATTTGAGCACCTTCATGCGACGAACCGATGAAATTTGTCATGCTGGCCGCGACACCTGATCCACGCAGAAGCCTCACCCCGCCTCGCCCAGGTAATCCCGCCAGATCGCCTTCTCCCCCAGCCCCGCCGTGAAGGCGGCATGCGCCGCCAGCTCGGCTTCGGTGAGGCGGCTGCGGGTCGGGCGCGGGCCGTGCTCGACCGGCGCGGCGCGCAACGACGGACCGGCCGGGCCGGCATGGCCCTCGACCGTCAGCCCGAGCGTCGTCTGCTTGCCGCCCAGAAGCTCGATATAGACCTCGGCCAGGATCTGCGCGTCGAGGAGCGCGCCGTGCTTGGTGCGGCGGGAATTGTCGATGCCGTAGCGCGAGCACAGGGCGTCGAGGTTGTTGGCCGCGCCCGGATGCTTGCGGCGCGCGAGCGCGAGCGTATCGACGACGGAGGCGAGCTCGATCGCGGGCGGCGCCTTCTCGCCGAGGCGGGCGTATTCGGCGTTGAGGAAGCCGACGTCGAAGGCGGCGTTGTGGATCACCAGGGTCGCGTCGCCGCAGAAGTCCAGGAAGTCGGGCAGGATCTGCGCGAAGAGCGGCTTGTCGGCGAGGAAGGCGTCGGAGAGGCCGTGGACCCGGAACGCGCCCTCCGAGACCGGCCGCTGCGGGTTGACGTAGCGGTGGAACTCGCGGCCGGACGGGATGTGGTTGAGGAGCTCGATCCCGCCGATCTCGATCAGCCGGTCGGTCTTGGCCTCGGTGCCGGTGGTCTCGGTGTCGAGGACGATCTCGCGCAGCATCGTGCGGCTCCCTTCGAGAGAACGGTTGGGACCGGTGTAGCGAGGAAGCGTTAACCGGCCGGCTGCGTCACCGCGGCGATCACCGCATCGACCTGCGCCTCGGCATGGGGAAAGCCCCGGTCGGTCTCGATCAGGTAATCGGCGCGGCGGCGCTTCTCGGCGTCGGGCATCTGCTTGGCGAGGATCTGCGCGAAGGCCTCCTCGGTCATGCCGGGGCGGGCGAGCACCCGGGCGCGCTGCACCTCGGGCGGCGCGGTGACCACCGCGACGGCGTCGCATCCCGTCTCGCCGCCGGTCTCGAACAGGAGCGGCACGTCGAGCACCACGAGGGATGCCGTCGCGTGGGTGGCGAGAAAGTCGTCGCGCGCCTGCCGCACCAGGGGATGGACCAGGGATTCGAGACGTCGCAGCCGCTCGGGATCGCCGAGCACGGCGGCGCGCAGGGCGGCGCGGTCGACCGCGCCGTCGGGGCCGAGCGTGCCGGGGAAGGCCTCGCCGATGGCCGCCGCCGCGGCTCCGCCCGGGCCGTAGAGCGCGTGCACGCAGGCATCGGCGTCGTGGACCGGCACCCCGCGGGCGCGGAACATCGCCGCGGTGGCGCTCTTGCCCATGCCGATCGAGCCGGTGAGACCGAGGATGACGGGCCGGCTCATCCGTGTGCCCCGAGGTCGGCGACGATGCGGGCGCGTAAGGATGGCGTGACCGCGGGCGTGCGGCCGAACCAGCGGGAGAAGCCCGGCACTGCCTGGTGCAGCAGCATGCCGAGCCCGTCGACGCCGGCGAGCCCGCGGGCCCGGGCGGCGGCGAGGAGCGGGGTCTCGAGCGGCACGTAGACGATGTCCGCCACTGCCGCCTCGGCCGGCAGGGGCGCGAGGTCGAGGGTGAGCGGGTCCTGGCCCGCCATGCCGAGCGCCGTGGTGTTGACGAGGAGCCCGGTGGCGGGAAGCTGGGCCGGCACCGCATCCCAGGGAACCGCGGTGATCCGGTCGGGATCGAGGGCGGTCAGGCTCTCGGCCCGCTCGGCGCTGCGGTTCGCCACAATCAGGCGGGAGAGCCCGCGCTCGAGGAGCCCGACCAGGATGGCGCGCGCCGCCCCGCCCGCGCCGAGCACCAGGGTGGCGCGCCCGTCGGCGACGCCCGTCGCCTCCGGCCAGCCGGCGCCGAGGCTGGCATCGAGATGGGCGAGGAAGCCCGGCGCGTCGGTGTTGTCGCCGTGCAGGCGCCCATCCTCGAACCACAGCGTGTTGACGGCGCCGATCCGCCCGGCCCGCGGCGTCAGCACCTCGGCGAGGCGGAACGCCGCCTCCTTGTGCGGGATCGTGACGTTGCCCCCCGCCCAGCCCTCGGCCCGGAGGCTGCGGACGAACGCCGGAAAGGCGTCGGGATGGACGTCGATACGCTCGTAGCTGCCGGGCAGGCCGTGCTCGGCGAGCCAGTGGCCGTGGATCAGCGGCGAGCGGGAATGGCCGATCGGGTGGCCGACCACGAAGGCTCTGGGGTGCGGGGTCGTCATCGCGAAGTCGTCTCGGAGCCGGTCAGGCCGTCGGAGCAGAAGGAGAGGCGCACAGGTCGCCACCCCGCAGGGTCATCCCGGGGCTCGCCGAAGGCGAGAGCCCGGGATCCAGACACACAGGGGATGCCGAACGAAGCGGAATGCGGTCCGCCTCGTCTTGAACATCCTGAGGGTCTGGATCCCGGGCTCCGCTGCGCGGCCCCGGGATGACGCGGAGAGTGTCAGTACGGTCGGAGGCTATCGAAACAGCTCTCAGAACGCCAGCAGGCCCCGCGCCCGCAACCGCGCGAGCAGCGGCAGCAGCGGCAGGCCCAGAATGGTGGAGTGGTCGCCCTCGATGCGGTCGAACAGGTGGATGCCGACGCCCTCGATCTGGTAGGCGCCGACGCTGCCGGTGACGGCCGGCCCGGCGGCGTCGAGGTAGGCGGCGATGCCCGCCTCGTCGAGCGGCCGCATCGTGAGTCGTGCCGTCACCACGAAGCGTTCGGTCACCGCCCCGTCGATCGCGAGCGCCACGGCGGAATGCAGGGCGTGGGTACGCCCCTGCAACCGGGCGAGATGGGTGGCGGCCCCCGCCCGGTCGGCGGGCTTGTGAAACACCGTGCCGTCGAGGTCGAGCACCTGGTCGGCCCCGATCACCACCCGGTCGAGTGCTCCTGCGGCGACCGCCGCCGCCTTGGCGGCGGCCAGGCGCCCGGCGAGGTTTTCGGGCGACAGGCCGGCGGCCTCCGCCTCGACGGCGCGCTCGTCGACGCCCGGCGCCCGCGTCTCCACGGTCAGCCCGGCTGAGTCGAGCAAAGCCCGCCGCGTCGGGCTGGTCGAGGCGAGGAGGAGCGGCGCCGCCCCGCGCCAGAGGGAGGAGGTCTGCGGCATCGGATCAATCGGCGATGAACTTCAGACGGTGCTCGCGATGGAGGTCGACGATCGCCGCCGCCGTCTCCTCGATCGAGCGCCGGGTCACGTCGATCACCGGCCAGCGGTTGCGGGCGAAGAGCCGGCGCGAGGTCGCGATCTCGTTCGCCACCGAGTCGCGGTCGACGTAGGAGGAGGAATCGTCGGCCTTGAGGCTGAGCAGGCGGTTCTGGCGGATCTGCACGATCCGCTCCGGCGAGGCGATCAGCCCGACGATGAGCGGCTGGCGCAGGGTCTCGAGGATCGCCGGCGGCGGCACGCCGGGGATCAGCGGGATGTTGGTGGTCTTCAGGCCGCGATTGGCGAGGTAGATCGCCGTCGGCGTCTTCGAGGTGCGGCTCACCCCGAGCAGGATCACGTCCGCCTCGTTGAGGTCGTGCGGCAGGTTGCCGTCGTCGTGGGCGAGCGTGAAGTTCATCGCGTCGATGCGCTTGAAGTACTCCGCGTTCAGCATGTGCTGCGCGCCCGGCCGCGCCGTGGAGTGGGTGCCGAGATAGGATTGCAGCAGCTGGTGCACCGGCTCCAGCACCGAGAGCAGCGGCGAGCCGGTGGCCCGGCAGGCCTCCTCCAGCCGCTCGGTCAACTCGCGCCCGACCAGGGTGTAGAGCACGATGCCGGGCGCCTGCTCGATCTCGTTGATCACCCGTTCGAGCTGGGTGCCGGAGCGCACGAGGGGATAGACGTGCTCGATCGCCGAGACCCCCTCGTACTGGGCCGCCGCCGCGCGGCCGACATTGATCAGGGTCTCGCCGGTGGAATCCGACACGAGGTGGAGGTGGAAGTAGCTGCGGACCACGCGGGCTCCCCGGGCTCGCCGCGGGCGCGGCGGTCGCTCAAGCATTTCCCAGACGAAGCGGATCCCGGTTCGCCGAGAGAAAATGCAGCACAATCAAAGACCTGGAGCGACACCCGTTCGAGCGTCGCACCACACCCGGCCTGTCGTCCATCGATCGGCCGCGCGGAGTCGATGAGTGTGGATAATGCGCCGGTGATGCGAGGTCCAGGCGGGAGGCCTGTGGGTTAACGGCCTCGCGCCTCAACAGGCCGGGCGTTAACACTCGTGGCGGGCCGCCCGTGGGAGAATCCGGGACGTGGGACCGCCGATTCGAGTCGGATGGGACCTAAGCCCCTCGCGACTCTTCCGATCCTTCGACAATGGAGCAAATCTGTTAAAGGCCTCTTAACGTACCGCCGGTGGGGACGGCCTGTGGACGGGGCTGGAGCCCCGCGACGCCTGCCCCCAATAGAAAAAACAGATTCCTAGAATCTCTCTTTTCTTTTCAGAGGCCTGGCTGGGGACGGGTTTCGTCGTGGGTCGCGACGACGCGCCGGGCTGGCGCGAGCGCGCGGTTCTCGGCATAGGAAAGCGAGCCGCCGGCGTGGCGGTACCAAGGTTTTCGGGGGGCTTGAGGCATGGGCGGGACCGCGGGAGCCGGACGGACAGGCGCGGAGCGGCCGCTCCTGCGGGTGCTGAACGGCGAGGCCTTGTCGCCGCCGCCGGCCTGGATGATGCGCCAGGCCGGGCGCTACCTGCCGGAATACCGGGCGGTGCGGGCCGAGGCCGGCTCCTTCCTCGACCTCTGCTACAATCCCAACTTCGCCACCGAGGTCACCCTGCAGCCGATCCGCCGCTTCGGCTTCGAGGCGGCGATCCTATTCTCCGACATCCTTGTGGTGCCCCACGCGCTCGGCCAGGACGTGCGCTTCGTGGAAGGGGAGGGGCCCCGCCTCGACCCGCTCGCCGGCCGGCCCGAATTCGACGCGCTGATCGAGGCCGGCGACCCGCGGGTGATGCGCCACCTGGCGCCCGTCTTCGAGACCGTCTCGCGCCTGCGGGCGGAGCTGCCGGCGGAGACGACCTTGCTCGGCTTCTGCGGCGCGCCCTGGACGGTGGCGAGCTACATGATCGGCGGGCGCGGCACGCCCGACCTCGCGCCCGCCCGGGCCCTCGCCGCCCGCGATCCCGCCCTCCTCGACGCCCTGATCGACCGGCTCGTCGCGGTCTCGACCGAGTACCTGGTGCGCCAGTTCAAGGCCGGCGCCGACGCGGTGCAGATCTTCGAGAGCCATGCAGGCAGCCTGCCGGACGTGCCGGCGGGCGAGCCCGGCGACGCGCTGGCGCGCTGGAGCTTCGGGCCGATCGCCCGGATCGTGTCGGGCATCCGCGCCCGTGTGCCGGGCGCCAGGATCATCGTCTTCGCCCGCGGCTCGGGGCTCGACGGCCACGCCCGGGTGGCGGCGGAGACCGGCGCCGACGCGGTCGGGGTCGACTGGGCGGTGGATCTCAAGGCTCTGCGCGCCCGCCTGCCGGCCTCGGCGGTCACGCAGGGCAACCTCCACCCCGAGACCCTGATCGAGGGTGGCGCGGCGCTCGACGCCGCCGTGGACGCGATCCGCGCGGCCACCGCCGGCACGCCCCACATCTTCAACCTCGGCCACGGCATTACCCCGCAGACGCCGATCGCCCATGTCGAGCGGATGCTGGCGCGGCTGCGGGGGTGAGGGGAGGGGGATTCGTCCTTCGCGACGGACCTGCCACCCTCCGGGTCATCCCGGGGCCGCGACAGCGGAACCCGGGATCCATAACCGCCGACAGTTCAGGATAAAGCGGAGCGCGGGCCGCCCTATTGGGACAGGTCGGCGGTTATGGATCCCGGGTTCTCGGCTGCGCCGAGCCCCGGGATGACGTTGAGGATGAGAAGACCGCCGGTCGACATTATCGCATCGATCCTCAGACAGGAACATTCCCACCGTGTATCTCTGGATCAAGGCCGCCCACATCGTCTCGCTCATCGCCTGGATGGCGGCGATGCTCTACCTGCCGCGGTTGTTCGTCTATCACGCCGCATTGCCGGCGGGCTCCGCCCAGGGCGAGACCTTCAAGGTGATGGAGCGGCGCCTCGCCAAGGCGATCATGCTGCCGGGGATGATCGCCACCTGGATTTTCGGCATCGCGCTCGCCGTGATGAGTGGCGCCTACACGCAGGGCTGGCTCCACGCCAAGGTCGCCCTGGTGCTGGCGATGAGCGGCATCCACGGCTGGCTGTCGCGGATGGTCAAGGACTTCGCCGCCGACCGGAACACCCGCAGCCCGACATTCTATCGGGTGCTCAACGAGGTGCCGACGCTCCTGATGATCGCCATCGTGATCCTGGTGGTCGTCAAGCCGTTCTGAGGGGCGCATCATGGCGGGCATCGAGACGCAAGTCCTCTCCCTCACCCTGGCCGGACGCTCGGTGAGCCTGCCGGCCGACCGGATCGGCGACGGGCCGCCGGCGCTGCTGCTGCCGGCCCTGTCCTCGATCTCCACCCGCGAGGAGATGCGGCCGCTCGCGGCGCGGCTCGCCGCCCGCCACCGCTGCCTGGTGCCGGACTGGCCTGGCTTCGGCGCGCAACCGCGGGCGCGGGTGGACCTCGCCCCCGACACGCTGCACGCTTTCCTCGACGCCCTGCTGGCCGAGGCGCCCGGCCCCTACGCCCTCGGGGTCGCGGCCGGCCACGCCGCCGGCTACCTCGTCGCCGCGGCGGCGCGCCACCCCAAGACCTTCGCGCGCCTCGTCCTGGTGGCACCGACCTGGCGCGGGCCGCTGCCGACCGCGATGGGCGAGGAGCGCCGGCCGCTCTTCGAAAAATTACGCCGGGCGGTCGAAGCGCCGCTTCTCGGCAACCTGCTCTACCGGCTGAACGTCGCGACCCCGATCGTGTCGCGGATGATGCAGGCCCACGTCTACGCCGATCCGGCGCGGGTCACCCCGGCCCTGCTCGCCGAGAAGCGGCGGGTGACGCACCAGCCCCGGGCCCGCTTCGGCACCGCCGCCTTCGTCACCGGCGGCCTCGATCCGGTCCGAACCCGCGAGGAGTTCCTCGCCCTGTTCGGTCCTGGCCTGCCGCCGGTGACGATGCTGCAGCCCAAGGGCGCGCCGCGCCGTTCCGGCGCCGAGATGACGGCGCTGGCCGAGAACGGCCGTGTGCGCCGGGTCGCGATCCCCGGGGCGCTCTCCGCCCATGAGGAATGCCCCGAGGCGGTCGCGGCCGCGATCCTCGCGGCGGAGGCGTGAGGCGGTTGCGGGCGCCGCTCGTCCTCGGATTAGCCCTCTGCTTGGCGCTCGCCGCGGGCACGGCGGCGGCCGAGCCGGCGCCCCGGCTCTACCTGATCGACGGCGCCCTCGACGCGGGATCGATCCTGCCGCCGCCGCCGAAGCCCGGCAGTGCCGGGCACGCCTCCGACGCCGCGACCTACGCGGCGACCCGGGCGCTTGCCGGCTCGCCGCGCTGGTATCTCGCCACGTCCGACGTCCCCTCCGGTGTCGGCGCCCTCCTCGACAGCTTCTCCTGCGCCGCCGGCCGGCGGCTCGATCCCGCCGGCCTGCCGGCGCTCGCCGCGCTCCTCGCCCGCGCCCGCCGCGACGTGGTGGTCGTGGTGCGCGACGCCAAGGCGCTCTTCGCCCGTCCCCGGCCGCATCTCGGCAACGACGCTGCCCTCTGCGTCGACCGCAGCGAGGCCCTGGACCGGAGCTTCGCCTACCCGTCCGGCCACGCCACCGAGGGCTGGACCTTCGGCCTGATCCTCGCCGCCCTGATGCCGGAGCGCGCCGCGCCGCTCCTCGCCCGCGCCCGGATCTACGGCGAGAGCCGGATCATCTGCGGGGTGCACTGGGCGAGCGACGTCGAGGCCGGGCGCCTGACCGGCAGCGCCCTGTTCGCCGCCCTCGTCGGCGATCCCGGTTTCCGCGCCGACCTCGACCGCGCCCGGGCCGAGATCGGTGCCGCACCGGCGCGCCCGGCGCCCGAGCCGGCCGCCTGCGCCCGCGAGGCGGCGGCTGCGTTGCCGTAGAGCCACAATCGCGGCGGCCGAGGGATTATTTTCCAGAATTGTGACGATGGGTCAGGTGCTTGGCCACGCTTGCCCGCCGCCCGCTCAACTTACCAAGACCAGATCTTCAACTTCAAGTCGATAAATTGAGCGCAATTGGCTGTGCTGCCGGTTGACGAATCATTACCGCAGCGGTAACGAGTCGTTGATTTTCATCACCGAATCGTTATCACTCGAGTCGACGCCGATCGGGTGACCGGATCTGCTTTTCAAAAGACTTGAGATCCGGTTAACCGGGTTGGATGACTTCTCCATGCGTGCTGTCCGACATGAAGGCGGCTGCGGACTCGCGCAGGCGCGCCCGATCAACGCGCTTCTTCTCGAAGACGACGATGTCGATGCCAAGCTGATCGCCTTCCAGGCAGCCGGTTTTCGTATGCTCGACATGCGGGTGCTGCGCGCCCGTTCCACCGCCGAGGCGCGCGAGCACGTCGACCACGAGCGGATCGACCTCGCGATCCTCGATTTCTGGCTCGGCTGCGAATCGAGCCTGCGCTTCCTCGCCGAGCTCGACGCGCGTCTCCCGGGCCTGCCGGCGATCGTGCTGACCGGGCTCAGCATGCCGGACGTGCGCGAGATGTGCGTGAGCGCCGGGGCCGTGCGCTTCCTCGACAAGGCCACCCTCACCGGCGAGGCCTTCGAGGCCGCGATCCTCGGCGTGCTCGGCCCGCGCGCCTTCCGCTCCTCCGCCGAGCCGACCCGCTACGGGCGGCCCGGCCTCACCGTGGTCCAGACCGAGAGATGCGACCGATGAACGGCCAGATCACCTACCTCAACGCCGGATCGGGCAACGAGCAGACCACCATGGACCCCGCCCCGGCCCAGACCGACGCCGCGAACACGATCGAGAAGGTCCGCGAGCTCCTCTACGGCGACGCGATGCGCTCGCAGGGGCGCCGGGTCGAGGACCTGCGCGAGTCGATGACCGACCTCGAGCAGCGGATGGTGCAGCGCTTCAACGACATGCAGAAGTCGATCGACGCCCTCGCCCTGTCGCTGCGGATGGAGCAGAGCAACGCCGTGCGGGCGATCGGCGGCGCCGTGACCGAGATGGGCCGGCAGATCTCCGCCCTGGCCGACCGCAACCCGTAAGGCGCAGGCCCGGTCCGGAATGAGAGCGGCGGCGGCCCAGAATCCGGCTCAGGATCTCGCGGCGAGTCCGGCGGAGGATCCGACCCTCCGCGACCTGAAGCGGCTGCTGCTGCGCGACGAGCACCGCGACCTCGCCGGCCTGCAGGCCGAGCTGGCCCGGCTCGACCGGCGGGTCGGCTCCGAGGACCGGTTCTGCCGCGCGGTCGCCGACAGCCTGGTGGTCGCCCTCAAGGTCGTCGAGGTCGAGAACCACCGCGCGCTGACCGAGGTGATCGCCCCGCTCGTCGTCGCCGGCATCCGGCGCGAGATCGCCGAATCCCGCGACCTGATGGTGGAGACGCTCTATCCCATCGCCGGGCGGATGGTGGCGGCGGCGATCGCGGCGGCCTTCCGCCAGCTCTCCGACGAGATCAACGAGACCCTGAGCCGCTCGCCGCGCCGGCTGTGGCTGCGCCTGAAGGCGCTGCTGACGGGCCAATCCTACGCCGCCCTGGTGCTGGCCGAGCTGGTCCAGGGCCGGCTGGAGCGCCTGATCCTGATCGACCGTGGCACCGGCGCGGTGCTCGCCACCACCGACCGCGACGGGCAGCCCGACGCCGACCCGGACGGCCAGCTCCACCTGGTCGGCGGCCTCGTCACCGCCATCGTCGAGTTCGCCGGCCAGGCGCTGAGCGACGTCAACGGCGAACTGCGCTCCCTCGATTTCGGCGGCCGCACCGTGCTGCTGCGGGCCTCGCCGCTCCTGATCGTGGCGGGCCTGACCGAGGCCGGCCGCGGCGCCGGGCGGCTCGCCGGCGTCGTCGACGCCGAGTTCCTGCCCTTCCTCGACGCGGTCCGGCAGCGGGACGAATTGAGCGAGGACGACCACGCGCGCCCCCTCGCCGCGCTCCACCGGGCGATCGCCGCGCGCCTCACCTCCCGGCCCCGGAGCAGGCGGCCGGTAGCCCTCGCCGGCGGGCTGGTGGCGGTGGCGCTCGCCGCCTGGATCGGCAGCGCCGTCCTGTCGGCCCGCCAGCGCGCGGCGGAGGCCGCGGCCCTGGCGGCGATCGAGGCCGCGCCGGACTGGCGCGACGCCCCCCTCCATCTCGCCTTCGACCGCGAGGTCGGACTGATCCGGGCGACCGGCGTGCTGCCGAGCCGCGAGGCCGCCGCCGCCTTGCGCGAGCGCCTCGCCGCGTCGTTCCCGGCCTGGCCGGTCGCCGCCCGGATCGCCGTGGCGTCCGAGGCCGGCCCGGTCCGCGAGGCGGTCGCGACTCTCGATCGGCGCACCGACGCCGTCGAGGGCTCCGTCAACGAGGCGAGGACGCGGTTGGGAAGCCTCGAGACCCGCACCGAGGCCGTCGAGGCGACGCTGCCGACGCTGGCACCGAGAGAGGCCGTGGCGCGGCTCGAAGCCCGCACCGACACGCCGCTCCAGCGGCTCGAGGACGCGGTCAAGCGCACGGCGATCTTCTTCGGGCCGGACGCGACCTACCGCGATCCCGAAGCGGCCGAGCGCGACCTCGCGACCCTCGCGGCGACCTTGAAGGCGGTCGAGGGCGCGCGCCTGCGCATCGTCGGCTACGCCGACGGCACCGGCAGCCAACGCGCCAACCTCGAGGCGGCGCGCCTGCGCGCCGACCGCATCACCGCCGACCTTGAGCGCCGCGGCATCCCCCGCGCCCGCCTCGTCGTCGTCAATTCCCGCCCGCCCTATCCGATCACGGACGAGCGGGTCACCGGCAACCGGCGCGTCGTGTTCGAGCTCGCCTACAGCGCGGAGTAACCTCTTGGCGGCGCGCAAGATCATGATCCTGGGGGCGATCGGCGTGGGCAAGACCTCGCTCGCCAACCGGCTCGCCTTCGGCCGGTTCGAGACCAGCTACAAGGCGACGATCGGGGTCGACATCTACACCACCACCGCCGCGCTGCCGGGCGGCGCCAAGCCGATGCCGCTGGTCCTGTGGGACACCGACGGCGATTTCGGCCTCAGCATCTTCCGCACCGTCTACCTCAAGGGGGCGAGCGGGGCGCTCATCGTCGCCGACGTCACGCGGCCGGCCTCCCTCGACCAGATGGCGGCGCTGATCTCAGGGTTTCGCGAGGCATTGCCCGGCCGCCCCTGTGCCGCGGTGCTCAACAAGAGCGACCTCGTGGTCGATGAATCCGGCGGGGCGGCCTCGGGTCCGCCGCCCGACCTCCTCGCCCGGGCGCGGGGTGCCGACGTCGTCGCCCTCGCCAGCGCCCGCACCGGGCACGGGGTCACGGGCCTCTTCGCCGAACTCGCCGCCACGATCGAGCGCCGGAGCCTGTAAGCCGCCATGCGCGCCGCCCTCGCGCTCCCGGCCGGAGCCGACCTCTCCCGCACCCTGGCCCACCTCCTCGAGGCCGGCCTCGTCGGCGTCGCGGCGCTCGACGGCGACGGCCGCGTGCTCGCCCGCACCGGTCCCTTGAGCGACTGGCTCCCCGAGCCCGGGCGCTCCGCCTTCGACAGCCCGATCCTGTCGGGCCTCGAGGAGGACATGCGCGCCCAGCAGCGCACCCTCCCCGAGCCGATCGTGCTCCCCGGGATCCGCCTCGCCATGGTGACGGGCGCGCCGCGCTGCGACATCGCGATTGCGTGGGAGGCGGCGCGGGGCGAGCACGCCGTGCTCACCACCGTCGACCAGGTCGACCGGCCGATCGATCACTGGGTGCTCCAGCAGCGCCGCGAGCAGCGCCTGCTCGAGGAGAAGATCATCGCCGCCTCGCGCGAACTGGAGCGGATGAACCGCAACCTGCGCGACTTCGCCTCGGTCGCCGCCCACGACCTGCGCGCGCCGTTGCGCCAGATCGTGGCCTTCGCCGGCATCCTGCGCACGAGGCTCGGGGCGGAGGCGGGCCCGATCGTCGGCGACAGCCTCGACACGATCGAAGGCTGCGCCGCGCGCCTCAACCGGATGACCACGGGGCTCCTCGACTACGCGCGGCTCAGCGCCGAGAGCCACACCTTCGAGGCCGTCGATCTCGGCCGGGTCGTCCTCGACGCGACCCGCAACCTCGCCCTCGACCTCGGCGCCGCCTCCGCCGACCTCGATGTCGGGCCGCTGCCCGTGGTGATCGGCGTCCCGGCCCTCCTCACAAACCTGTTCCAGAACCTGATCGCCAACAGCATCCGCTACCGCGCACCGGAGCGGCCGTTGCGCATCGGGATCCGGGCCTGGCCCGGCGAGCCCGGCCGGATCACCGTCCGCGACACCGGCATCGGCGTGCCGCCGGCCTTCCACGAGGCGATCTTCGAGACCTTCGCCCGGGTGCCGAACGGGCGCGTGCCGAACGGCGTGGGTCTGGGTCTCAGCATCTGCCGGTGGATCGCCGAGCTGCACGGCTGGCGCATCGGGGTGGTGGCGGACGATGCGCCGGGGGCGTGCTTTCGCATCGATCTGGGGTAGGGCGGGATCGTGGTTCGCGACCCGGCACGCTGGCCGAACCTTTACGAACGCGTCGAGCTTCTACGCGCTGCTGAGACGCGGCGCGGGGAGAGTGTGCCGGAGGGCAGCAGGGGAACGGTGGTCGAGGTGCTGGGCGACCGCGAGGCTGTCATGGTCGAGTTTCAGCGGCCATTCGCAGCTTTGGTGACGGTCGATGCCTCGAACGTGCGACATGTTCGAGAAAAAGAGCCTGGTTGATTGTCTTCAACAGATTCAACATCCTCAGCGTCATTCCGGGGCCGCGCAGCGGAGCCCGGAATCTAGAACCACGGAGGGTGCAGGATAGGACGGATGCCTATCGGCCTCGTTTACATGACCTGAGTGTCTGGATTCCGGGCTCCGATACGCGGCCCCGGAATGACCCTGAGAGTGTCAGTGTCGTTGCAATCGAGCGATCGAACAGACTGAGCCTTCGCGAAGCTGCCAGTTCCTTGAGGGCGGTCCGCCTGAACGAAAACAGCGCCCGATCGCATCGCGACCGGGCGCTGCCCTCAGACCATCGAAGCGACGGCCGTCACGCCGCCTTGCGCTTGGCCTGCCGCGCCCGCCGGCCGAGGATGTTGAGCACCTCGACGCCGGCCGAGAAGGCCATGGCGGTGTAGATGTAGCCCTTCGGCACGTGGGCCCCGAACCCTTCGGCGATCAGCGTCATGCCGATCATGATCAGGAAGCCCAGAGCCAGCATCACCACCGTCGGGTTGGCGGCGATGAAGCGCGACAGCGGATCGGCGGCGAGCAGCATCACCGTCACGGCCGCGAGCACCGCGATCACCATGATCGGCACGTGCTCGGTCATGCCGACCGCCGTGATGATGCTGTCGATCGAGAAGACCAGGTCGAGGATCAGGATCTGGCCGATCGCCGCGGCGTAGCCGAGCGAGGCGCCCCCGCCGCCGGCCTTCTCCTCCGGATCGGGATCGAGGCTGTGGTGGATCTCCTTGGTGGCCTTCCAGAGCAGGAACAGGCCGCCGGCGATCAGGATCATGTCGCGCCAGGACAGGCCCTTGCCGAAGATCTCGAAGACCGGCTGGGTCAGGTGGACGATGTAGGCGACCGTGCCGAGCAGCGCGAGGCGCAGGATCAGGGCGAGCCCGATGCCGATGCGCCGGGCCCGCGACTGCTGCTCGGCCGGCAGCTTGTTGGTGATGATCGAGATGAAGATCAGGTTGTCGATGCCGAGCACGACCTCCATGACGACGAGGGTCGCGAGCGCGGCCCAGGCCGTCGGGTCGGCGGCGAGTTGGACGAGGGACTCCACGGACAGGTGCTCCTCTTACGGGAAGATCGAGGGGCGGCCCGTCTGGGCCGGCGGTTGGAACGGGGGCGCGTGGACCTGGACGGCCTGTCGCAGCACCCGCACATGGGCCGGCGTGTAGGTCGTCAGCTCGCCGTCGGTGTTGACCGGGCGCGGCTTGCGGGTGCGCAGGATCACCTCGGTGGTCTGGAAGGCGCGCACGTCGGCGGCTTTCCCCTGCGTGCCCCGGCGCAGGGCCGGCAGCAGGGCGAGCAGCCGCCACCAATGGGCGACCTCCAGGCTGTAGAAGTTGAGCAGGCCGTCGTCGACGGTAGCGTTCTCCTCCACCGTCATGCCGCCGCCGTAGTGGCGGCCGTTGCCGACCGAGACCTGGATCGTGCGCACGGTCTCCACCGTACCGTCATGCTCGATATAGACCGTGAACGGCCGCGCCCGGCGCAGCAGCCGGAACGCCGCAACGCCGTAGCCGATCGTGCCGAGGCGGCGCTTCAGGTCCGCCGTCAGCTCGCCGGCGAGATCGGCCGAGAAGCCGATGCTGGCGACGTTGAAGAAGTAGTGGCCGTTGACGCAACCGAGATCGATCGGCCGCGCCGGCACGGTCGCGATCACCTCCGCCGCCTCGATCGGGTCGGCCGGCAGGCCGAGGCTGCGGGCGAGGTCGTTGGCGGTGCCGAGCGGCAGGATGCCGAGGGGCAGATGCGCGTCCGCGAGCGCCTGGGCGGCGGCGTTGAGGGTGCCGTCGCCACCGCCCAGGATCACCATGTCGCAGGTGCTCGCATGGGCGTGGATCAGCGCCTTGCAGTCGGTCTCGCCCGGCGGCGGCTCCACCGGCTCGATGCCGCCGCGGCGCAGCACGCCCTTCACGGCATCGAGATCGAGCCCGCCGTTGCGGGCCTTCTTGTTGACGACGAGCAGGGCCCGCCGTGTCGCCTCAGCGCCGGACATCGGCGCCTCCGGCGTGGATCGTCGGGAACGGGTTCGGCGAGAACCGTGTCGGCAGGAACGGAATCGGAATGACGCGCAAGGCTGCGGGCCCTCCAGTGCGATCGTGCCGCGTCAGCACAAAGGCAGAGAAGGGGTCCGACATCGCGGTCGACGCCTCGAACCGCCAGAGGGGCCCGGACCCGGGGAGCCCTTGAGGTGGTGTCGCGGCCGCGCTTGGCAAGGGCTCCCCGCCTGGCAAGGGTTCCCCAACGCGAGAATCGCCCCGTCGGCGGCGTTGCGGACCGCGGGAGGGGTGTGGGGAACGTGGGTAGCGGGGAGGGCGCCGGACCCGCAATGGAACCGTAACCGCGGCGACGAACGTTCACTTCCCTGCCATCCTTGTCCGATCGTGCTCCTCCCCCGGGTGCCGCCCCATGCTCCGTCCGTTCCGGCTCAAGCCCTCCCGTCCGTCGGCCGTCCTCGCCGGCCTCGGCCTGACCGCCCTCCTGTCCCCGGCCGCCCTGGCGCAGGGCTGGGTCGATCCGCCCAACCGGGCCGCACAGGCTCCCGCCCCGGCGAGCCCTGCGCCGTCCCCCGCGCCCGCGTCGCCCGCGCCCAAATTCGCTCCGGGTCCCCGCGCCGAGGCGCCGAAGGCGCAGCATCGCGCCCCGCGCCGGGTCGCCGAGGAGGCGCAGAGGCCGGCCCGCAGCGGGATCCACGCCGCGACGGCGGCCCGCCGCGCCGCGCGCCTCGCCCGGACCGAGCGCCCGCTCCCGGTCCAGATTCCCGCCCCCGCCCCGGTCACCGTCTCGGACGGGCAGATGCGCGACTGGGCGTTGGCCTCGCAGCGCCTCGCCCGCGACTACCTGGCGTCGATCTCGGGGCCGAACGGCGCGGCGCTTGCGGCGGCGCCGGGCTTCTACGGCAGCCAGGTCGTCTTCCACGGCCGGTCGATGAGCGTCGCGAGCCTGATGTCCGAGAAGCGCCGCTTCGTACAGCGCTGGCCCGAGCGGCGCTACCGCCCGCGGTCGGATTCCCTGCGCACCGCCTGCAATGCCGGGCTCGCCGTCTGCCAGGTCCGCGCCACGGTCGATTTCTCGGCCTTCAGCCCCGATCGCGGCGTGCGCTCGCAGGGCACCGTCGATCTGGAACTGGCGGTGAGCCTGGCCGGCGCGCGCCCGGTCATCATCGCCGAGAACAGCCGGGTGGTGCGCCGCGACGCGGTGGCGAGCCGCTGAACCACGGGCGCCCTGTGACAGGGCGCCCGTCGGGACCTAGATAAAGAGGGCGAGCGCCCGCCACGGGGCGGGCGGCTCGGCGGGCAGCTCGGGCAGACCCCGCGGCCGGGGGCGATGGGACACGATGCGGACATGACCTCGCGTGAGCAGTTGCAGGCGCTGATCCGGGCCGAGATCGACCGGCAACGCCCTGTCGCGGTGGCCCGTCGCACCCTCGAGCTCCTGGTGGAATCGGCGATCCGCCGCTCCGACGCGCCGCCGGGCTACCAGGTCGTCGACCGGGACGGGAGCCCGCGCACCCGGAGCGTCGCCGGCGAGGCCCTTCCGCTGACGCTCGGCGACCTCGTCGACGAGCTGCGCCGCCAGCATCCGACGATGTTCCAGCCGGCCGCCGCCCCGGCCCCGCCGACGGGCGACGCGCCGCGGGACTGGATCGTGGTGAAGCCCGCCGCCGCTCCCGAACCGCCCGCCCGCCCCGCTCCTGCCTCGCGCTGGCAGGATGCGCTGAGCGGACTCGCCGCCCGCCTGCGCCCGCCGGCGCGGGAGCCGGAGGCCTCTGCCGCCGCGCCGGTCCCGGTGCCACCGGTCCCGCCCGGCGAGGGGCTGAAGCCCGGGCTCGCCCGGCCGCAGCCGCTGCCCGGCCGCGGCGCGTCCCGCCGTCCGGTCTACGCGGTCCTCGGCGGGCTGGCGGTGCTGGGCGTCGGTTACGCCCTGCTCCGCGGCGGCGGGGAGCCGGCGCGCGAGGCCGCTATCGTCCAGGCACCCGCGCAAGGAGCCGGACAAGGGGCCGGCCGGAGCCGATCGGCCGAGACCAGGCCTGCGGAGACGAAGCCGGCCGAGAGGAAAACCGCCGAAGCGAAGCCCGCGCCGGACTCCAAGAATCCTGAGGCGAAGGGTCCTGAGGCGAAGCGCGAGCCCGTGGAGACCGGGGCCCTGGTGCCGGAGGCCGCCGGCCCGATCGCCGGCGTCGCCGAGGTGCTCGACACCGCGACCCTGCGGCTCGGCGGCCGGACCCTGCGCCTCTACGGCGTCGAGGCGGCCAGGGGCGCGCAGGCGGGCGACCTGACGGGCTATCTCGGCGGCCGCCCGGTGAACTGCCAGCCGAGCCCGGCGAAGACCGCCTGGATCTGCACCGTCGACGGGCATGACCTCTCCGAGGTGGTGCTCTACAACGGCGGCGGCCGCGCGACGCCCGAGGCGACGCCGGACCTCGTCGAGGCCGAGCGCCACGCGCGGACGGGCAAGCTCGGGATCTGGGCGAAGCCCTGATGATCGCGGCCCCTGCGTCGATCCTGGATCTACACCCGATCGCGTTGCAACACGGTACATGATAGTAGCGTAGAGCCAACAATATCCCGCGGCCGCCGATCCTGAGAGCCTGATCTGTGCGGGCGGACCGATGTAAAACCCTCCACGTCATCCCGGGGCTCGACGAAGTCGAGAACCCGGGATCCATAACCGCTGACGGTGCCGAACGGGGCGACCAGCGCGCCGCCTCGTCATGAACCCTCGGCGTTTATGGATCCCGGGTTCCGCTGCGCGGCCCCGGGATGACGTGGAGGGCATGAGAACCGCCTACGCAGATCAGGACCTCACATCCCTGTCGTTGATCGTGGCGGTGCAATCGGATGGTGCGGCAGGTCATCGACCGTGCCGCACGGGACCGACGCGCCGGAAACTCCACGCAGGCAGCTCCCGGCGCGCGACCCCGTCACCCGAACGCCCCGACCTCGTGCTGGATCATGCCGCTGATCTCGCGCACGAGGACGAACAGGCGGCGGATCGGGGCGAACAGGGTGCGGTGTTCGGCCTCATAGGTGCCCACCCCGCGCGGCCCCGCCGGCTCGCCGAAATTGAGGCCGAGGGTCGGGTCCGGGGTGACGGGGAAGATGTCGTCGAGGAGCTTGAGGCAGCTCTCGACGTCGAGGCGCAGGATGCGCTCGATCAGGGCTTCGCGGGTGATGCCGTTCTGCGGCCGGAAGCCCGGGATGTGCACCGCCAGGAACCAGATCCGGTGGATCAGCGCGAGGCGCAGCGCGTGCAGGAGCGCCAGCCGCGGCGTCATGCCGGGCAGGTCGGGCGCCACACTGTGCAGCATCAGGTGGTCCTGCGTCAGCCGGCCGAACAGGCGGCGCAGGTGCGGCGCGAGGTTGAGCCGGTCGAGGGCGGCGGCGACCGCGACGATCTCCTCGCGCCGCCCATCCCGGGTGGCGCGGCGCGCCCGCTCGAGCCAGACGGACGGGTCGAGGGTGTCGATATAGGCGCGCAGGACGTCGAGGTCGCCGACGGCGGTCGCCTCCTGCACCAGCCGGAAGGCGCGGGCGAAGCGCTCGGAGCGCTCGCGCATCTCGACGAACAGGTCCGGCGCCCGGCCGGCGGCCCGCCCGACGCCGTGCAGGGAATTCGCCAGGAAGCCGAGCTGCTGCAGGATCGCGTTGTTGGGGATCGCCCGCATCTGGCGCGGATGGGTGATGGCGACCGGCCCGCCGCCGTCGGATTGCCGTGCTACCGGGCGCGAGCCGGTGCGGTCGATCAGGTTCGGCCCGAAGGTGCCGAGCAACGCCGCGTAGCCCGGATCGTTGACGAGCGTCTCCATGTCCTGGCGCACGCCGGTGAAGAACTCGGTGGCGAAGTCGGCCTCGGCGTAGATCGGGTCGGGGGCGGGCTGGAGCCGGCTGTAGACGTGCTCGCCGATGCGCGCGACCGTGGCCTCGGCCAGCGCCTTCGTGCCGAACAACAGGTAGCCGTCGCTGCCCTGGAAGCTCGATTCGAGGCTGGTGCGGATCCCGGCCTCGCGGTTGCGCCGGCGCGCGTGGTCGGGGGCGAGGTAGGCCAGGCGGTCGGCGAGGCTCGTCGGATGGGCGCCCCGGCCGATCGACTCGCCGTGAGTGTCGAAGATCACGAGCTCGATGTCGGTGAGGTCGTGGGCCGCCATCAACTCGGTGATGCGGAAGCGCAGCCGCTCGATCCAGAAGGTGGCGGCGAGCTGGCCGACATAGCGCCCCGAATCCGAGTAGCCGAACTGCACCACCAGGCGCCCGATGCGCTTGAGATAGGCGCGCCAGTGGGGCGAGCGGAGCGCATCCTCGATCACGTGCACGCCCTGCTCGAGCGCCGAGGCCGTCTCGAACAGGGGCGTGATCTCGACCTTGTCGCCGATGCCGAAATGCTGGGCGAGCCAGAGCGCGGCGAGCAGCGTGTAGCCGGTCTCGGTCTCGGCGATCAGGAAGCGGACCGGGTGGGTGCCGTCGACGTGCTTGAGGATCTGGGCGATCGTCATCATCAGCCGGGCGGCCGAGGCGCGCTCGGCGGCGAGCGCCCCGAAATCCACCGGCACCGCCGCGACCGCGTCGAGGAGCGCGTTGATCGAGGCGAGGTGCGAGCGGCGCTGGGCCGGGTCGGTCGGGTCGCCCTCCTGGTCGAGGGCCCGGCGCACGGCGTTGTGGACCTGGCTGGCGTTGAGCCGGAAATGCGGCAGGCCGTTCTGGAGCCCGTGCGCGGCGACGCCCGCCCGCAAGCCGCAGAGCTTCAGGCGCGCCTCGTCGTCGGCGGCCTCGGCCACTGCCCGGTCGAGGAGGGCGAGGAGGGGGCCGGCCGCATTCTGGGCCCGGTCGCGCTCGATGATCAGCGCCAGGGCGAAGCGGTGCACCGCCTCGAGCGCCGGCTGCTCGCCGAGCTTCGGGGCCACCGCGAGCTGGCGCAGGACCGCCGCCCGCGCCTCCTCGGCAAGCCGCCGCGCGGGCTCCGCGGCCGGATCGTCGGGGAGCTGGGCCAGCACCCGGTCGAGCTGGGTGCGCTTCGATTCGAGCCGGTAGCGCAGGGTGTCCCACCAGCCGATATCGGTGCGCCCGTCGGTGTCGCAGCCGACCCAGGAGGCGATGACGACGGGCATCGGGACGAGGTCGCTCCAGCGATCCGGCCAGCGCTCGCGGGCGGCGCGCAGGAGGGCCTCGTTCAGGCCGTCGAGGGCGGCGCGCCCGTGCTGGACCGCGTGCCGGGCCTGGTCGAACTCGTCGTTGAGGGTGATCACCGGGTCGGCCCGGGCCGAGAGCGCGGCGGCGGCCGCGACCGGCGCCCGACGCGCCGCCGGGTCGGGCTCGGAGGCGGCCTCGGCCAGGAGCTTCGCCACCGCCTTCGGCATGCCGAAGGTCGGGTGGGCGGTGAAGACGGCGGCGAAACGCGTGCGCTCGACCCGGGTGCGGGCGGCCTCGAAGCCCATCTCCGGATCGCCGAGGGCTGCCGCCGCCACGGCCTCGGTCGCGGCGGAGGAATCCGGCTCGGTCCCGAGGCCGAGATAGGCCCGCAGCCGCGCCGCCCGGGCCTCCAGCGCCTGGGCCCGCAGGCGCACGAACAGGCCCGCGAGGTCGTCCTCGCCGATCTCGTCCCGGTCGAACAGCCGGCTGATCGCCAAAGCCACGGTTAGGACGGGATTGCGGAACGGGTCCTGGCTGGCCTGGCGGCGCGCCTCCTCGACCAGCCCGAGCAGGTCCGCCTCGAGGGTCGCGGCCGAGCGGGACTCGGAACCGTGGCGGTCGGAATCGGGGTCGGTACCTTGGTGCCTGTCCATCGGGTCGCTTCGTCCTGTGGCCGGATCACCGTCCGGATCGAGCGGCGCGCGGGCTCGCGCCTGGGTTGGCGTGACGCAAGGAGCGTTCCGCGGCGCATATAGGCCGCGTTTCCCGGGCCGGCGCGCCCGCCCGGGAAACGCGCGGTCTTTGCGGCCGCGAAGCCACAGCCCGGCCGGGAATCGTCCCCGACGGCGCCCGCGCAATGGTTAAGATTTTCCTAACGCCCCATACTGCCTGACCCGAAGATGCCGATTCGCGGAGCAACGCGCCATGATGTCGACCGCAGCTGCCCCGAACGCGGCCACCCCCCGCATCGGAACCGCTCTGCCCACCGGGCTGATCGGCGCGCGCGCGCCGGTGCGGGCGATCCGCGACGCCGAGGACGAGGATGCCCCCGAGACTTCGCCGGAGGAGGGCGCCCTGCTCGTCGCCGTCGAGGCGGGCCTGCGCGAGGCGGGCTACCTGCCGGCCTGACGAGGCAGGGCTGGGCCGAGCCGCGGCCGGACGACGCCGTCATTGCATGCGCGTTCGTCGCTGTGCGACCGGACAGGTCGCGGGAAATGCTCTAAGGCTGGCATCACGATGGAAATGATCGTGATTCTGGCTGCCGCGGCAGCCCTGGTGTTCGTCGGCCTGGTGCTCGTGTTCGCGCAGGGCCGCGGCCGCCGTCCGCCCCTGCGGCTCCCGCACGAGCAGGAACTCGAGGACCGGGGCGACGAGCTGTTTCGGGACTTCGACGAGGACCTCGCCGGCCTGCTGGAGGAGGCGGCGCGCCAGCCGATGCCGCCGCGCGCCGATCCCGAGCGGCTGGAGGCGCCCGACGCACCGAGGCTCCGCCCGCGCGGCGGCATGACCATCGACCACGACCCGGCGGAGCCCGGCCTGCCCGAGCCCGGCGGCCGCAAGCTCGATCCTTCCAGTTTCAATTCTTCCAAGCGCGACGGAGAATCCCGGTGACGCGTGCCGCGGTGCAGGCCGCCCTCTTGGCCGCCCTCTCGGCTATCCCTCTGGCTGGTCCCACGGCCCTTCCCGCCCGTGCCGCGCCCGGCGGCGCCGCGCCGGCCTGCCCGGCGCCGCAGGCGGCCGAGTTCGCGGGTCCCAAGGGGTTTCGCCTGTTCGTCACCCGGCAGGGCACCATGACCTGGAGCAACCCGCTGCGGCCGCTCTCGCCCGAGACCGTGCAGGTGCTGCAGGTGGTGATCCGCAACAAGCTCGCGACCGCCTACGGCCCCGACCTGTCGGGCCTGCGCCGCGGGCCCTCGCCGGCCGCCCTGGAGGCGCAGAACGGCGCGACGATCCATTGGGCCGGCAGCCCGGACACCCTGCCGCCGAGCCTGCGCATCCTCGCCGACGACGGCAGCCAGGTCCTGGCCGAACTCGCGTTCCAGGCCTGCGGCGACCCCCCGAAGGTGGCGGAGCCGAAGGCGCAAAAGCCCGTCCCCACCGCCCGCAAGGGCGGCCCGAAGGCCAAGAGCGAGAAGGCGGACGCCCCGAAGCCGGAAGGAGCCCAGGCCGAGGGAGCCGATCCGGCCGCCGAGTCGCCGAAGACGGCTGCCAAGCGGACGGCGAAGCCGAAGCGCGAGAAGGCCGCGGCCCCCGACGGCGCCGCCGGGCGGACACCCGGCGGTCTCATGCTGCCGCAGGGTGCGATTCCCTGAGTTTTCCCGCATCCTCGACGGAAACACCGCGGCCGTTGCGGCGTTCGTCCGCCGGGCGACCGATCCTCCCATCCACGACCCGTTCTCGGAGACGTCTCGCGATGTACGATTCCTGGCTGCGCCTCGGCTTCGACACCGTCCGCCTCGGGCTCGAAGCCCAGACGGTCGTCGCCCTGCGGCTGGCCAAGCTCTCGCAAGGCGGTGCGGCGGCCCAGGCCGAGGCGCAGCGCATGGTGACGGAGAAGATGGAGGCCGCGGCGGAGGCCGCGATGACGCTCGCCACCGGCGGCACGGCCGAGCGGGTGGTGCGGGATTATCGCCGCAAGGTCCGGGCCAACGCCCACCGGCTCAGCCGCGGCTGACGCGGCCGCCCGAGCGAATCATCCGACGAAGAGGACACCGGTTCGTCGGATGAAATGCCGCTGAATCAATGATTTGCGGAGATTCGCGACGGCAGTGCCATCGTGCGCGCAGGACCGTTCACGCGAAGCTCAGACCCTTCCCACCCGCGACCTCAGACCGATGGGAGACGGTCACTTTCGAGAAACGCTCACTTGCGGGCGGCCATCATGTCGTGGGTCAGCACCGTCAGCTTGCCGATCAGGCTGGTGATGTCGCCGTGGGTGCAGGACCATTGCGTGCCGACCGCCCCGCCGTCGGAGGAGACCGACACCACCGCGACGGAGCGCAGCTTGCCCTCGCGGGCGAGGCGCAGCTGCTCCTGCAGCACCTCGATCATCGAGGCGGTGTTCTCGTCGACGGGAGCCGCGGCCACGGCCTGCGGAAAGGCGACGACACGGGTGGTTTCGGCGGCGATTTCGCTCATGGTGACTCTACGAACGCTTGAAGGAATCGGGGGTGCGGGGGCCGCGCGCGGCCGCATCGCGGTCGCGCGGGGATCCCGGCTTCTGGGCGCCTCCGGCACGGTCGAGCCGTCCCAGGAGGTCGGCGAGATCCGCGGGCAGCGCCTCGGTCAGGCAGCCGTCGAACGCGGCGTGCAGACCGGGCGACAGGAAGGCCGCCAGGGGCGCGGCCGTGCGGCCCGCATCGCCGGTCTGCCGGACCGGGGCCAGGATGGCGGGAGCCGGCCCGCCGGGTCGATCGTGCATCGCCCGTGACATCATCGCAGCCTCGCGCTTCAGGAGCCGCCCTCGCCGCCAAAACTGCCCATCCGGCCGCGGATCACAATCCCTGCTCTGTGGCCGAGCTTCCACTTCCGACCCCGATGTTGTGAGACCGCAACACTCGGCACACCTGCCTGGACCGCAAGACCGTCCCGGTCCAGGCGGAAACCCGCTACCGCGTCGCCGACATCTCCATTGGTTGTAGAGGTCGCCGACGATTGAGGAGGGGCGATATTAATTAGTCAAAATTAGTTCGATCTCAATGTCGGTATTAACTTTTGTTAGAAATTCATGAACATAAATGTGTTAGTTCAGGCATCAGGCGCGGTGGTGGGGTGCTTTGGCTGAGTTTCTCATTCGCAAGCTCGAGCACTTCACGAGCTTGTCCTCCGATGACAAACACGCGCTCGATCAGGCGTCGCGCCAGCGCACGCGTCGTATTCGTTCGCGCGACGACATCGTCCACGAAGGTGATCTCCCGCAGGGCGTGAACCTGATCCTCGACGGCTGGGCCTGCCGGTACAAGACCCTCGAGGACGGCCGCCGCCAGATCATCGCTTATCTGCTGCCGGGCGACCTGTGCGACCACAACGCCTCGATCCTGGGCGAGATGGACCACTCGATCGGCACCGTCACCGCCGTGACCCTGGCCGAGATCCCCCCCGAAACCATGCGCCAGCTCACCGCCGGCCATGCCCGGTTGTCGCAGGCCCTGTGCTGGGAAGCTTTGGTAACGGCGGCGATCCAGCGCGAATGGACGGTGAATATCGGCCAGCGCACCGCCTTCGAGCGCCTGGGCCACCTGCTCTGCGAACTCTATGTCAGGTTGCGCGCCGTCGGGCTCACCCAGGGCACGACCTGCGAGCTGCCCCTGACCCAGGCCGAGATCGCCGATACGATTGGGCTGTCGGTGGTGCACGTCAACCGCACCTTGCAGGAACTGCGCAGCGTCGGGCTGATCTCCCTGCGCGGCCGCGAGCTCACCATCCACCGGCTCGAGGCGCTGCAGCGGGCGGTGCAGTTCAACCCGAACTACCTCCATCTGGGCCGGGAAGGGCGGCACCTCGACTCCAATGAGGCGTGAGGCTGCCGGGCGAGGCGTTTCTGGGCAAGGCGTTTCCAGACAAGAGGTTCCGGGGCAGGAGGTTGCCGGGCGACAGGGCGCGGCCGGCCCGGAGGACGGGGAGGAGCCCGATTTCCGCCGGATGGTCGAGAGCATCCCGCACCTCGTCTGGCAGGCGAACCCGCTCGGCGACTGGATCTGGGCAAGCCCGCAATGGGCCGCCTTCACCGGGCAGAGCCCCGCCTCCAGCCGCGGCTACGGCTGGCTCGACGCCGTCCATCCGGAGGACCGCGAGCGCACGCTCCAGGCCTGGCAGGCGACGTCCCGGCACGGCGTCCTCGCGATCGAGCATCGCCTGAGGCGCCGGTCGGCGGACGGCATCGACGGCGAGACCCATCTCTGGTTCTCCACCCGCGCCACGCCCCGGCGGGACGGCGACGGCCGGCCGGTCGCCTGGTTCGGCACCTCGACCGACATCCACGCCCTGCACCTGATGCGCGAGGCGCAGACGCGCCTGATCCACGAGCTGCAGCGCCAGGGCCGCAACAACCTCGCGGTGACCCGCGGCATCGTGCGCCGCATCGCCGACACGGCGGTCACGGCCGACGACGTCGTGGCCTATGTCGACGACCGCCTCGCCGCCATGGCGCGCATCCAGGCCGAGGTCTCGCGCGAGCCGCTGAGCGGCGTCGCCCTGGAGGTGCTGATCCGGGACGAGCTGTCGGCCCATGCCCTGCCGGAGCCGAGCGAGCTCGCCGGCCCGCCGGTGCGGCTGCCGGTCGAGATGGCCGAGAAGCTCGGGCTCGCCCTGCACGAACTGGTGCTGAGCGCGGTGCTCGACGGCCACGACCGGATCGCCGCGACCTGGACCACGACGCCGACCCACCTCACCCTGATCTGGCGCGAGCGCGCGCGGCGCCGGGATGCGGTGATCGAGAGCAGCGGCGGGAGCCTGCGCGGGGAGATGCTGGAACGGATGCTCGCCTACGACCTGCACGCCGTCACCACCATCACCGAGACCCGCCACGAGCGCCAGGTCGTCATCGTGCTGCCGTTGCCGCGGTGAGAGCGCGGCTGTTTCACGTGGAAACGCCGCATCGATGCGTCACGGTGAGGTTTCGTCAACCTTGACGGGAACGATCGCGGTCGCGGTCCCCGCAACCCTGGCAGGCGGATCCGCGGATTGACGCCCGCCGGGCCGGTGCGCGACAGACGGGTCTCCCGCTGCCGACACATTTTCCCGCACCCATGTCCCACGCGTCCGCCGCGCCGTTCACCCGGGCCGGCATCCTCACGGGCATCCGGCTCAGCCTGCCGCTCTGGCCCAGCATCGCGGTGTTCGGCGCCGCCTTCGGGGCTGCGGCGGCCCAGCGGGGCGTGAGCCTCGCGGAGGCCATGGGCGCCAGCGCCCTTGTCTATGCCGGCTCGGCCCAGATGGTGACGCTGGAGGTCTGGGGCCAGCCCTGGACCCTGAGCGCGCTCCTCGCCGCCATGACGGTGACCGGCCTCATCAACGCCCGCATGATCCTGATGGGCGCCACCATCCAGCCCTGGATGCGCGGCACGTCGCTCTGGCGCACGGCGATGACGCTGTTCGTGCTGGTCGATGCGAGCTGGCTCATCGGCGTGCGCCACCGCGCCGAGGGCGGACGCGACCTCGGGGTGCTGTTCGGCTCCGGCATCGGCCTGTGGCCGCTCTGGGTCGCCTCGACGGCGGCCGGCCACCTCGCCGGTGCCCTGGTGACCCAGCCCCGGGCCTACGCCCTCGACATGATCCTGCCGGTGTTCTTCGCCGCGATGCTGGCGCCGCTCTGGTGCGGGGTGCGGCCGGCCCTGCCGTGGCTCGCCTCCGGCCTCGTGGCGCTGCTGGTGCAGCGGCTGGTGCCGGGCTACGCCTTCATCGCGGCCGGCGCCGCGGCGGGGCTCGTCACCGGCCTCCTCGTCGATGACGGGGCGGCGCGATGATCGACGCCGTCCTCGCGAGTCCCGCCGGCCCGTGGATCGCCATCCTGGCGCTCGCCCTCGTCACCTATCTGTGCCGCGCCTCCGGCGTGGTGCTGATGAGCCGGGTGCGCCTCACCCCGCGGGTCGAGCGCGGCTTGCGCGCCCTGCCGGGCTCGATCGTGGTGGCGACCGCGCTGCCCACCGGCCTCTCCGCCGGCCTGCCGGGGCTGCTCGGACTGATCACGGCGGCCGGCGTGATGGCGCTGACCCGGTTCGAGCTGGCGGCGGTGCTGGCGGGGCTGGGGGTAGTGGCGGCCGGGCGGGCTCTGGGGTTGTAGAATCCGTCCGGCCGTGTCGCTCGATTGATGCCACCCTCGACCTCAGGATGAGGTTGATGGTGGGAAAGACCGAACGATCGGAACGGTTTGGAGGCTTCCACCCTCACCGCAACCGCTGCCGGATGCGAAACCCCAACCCGTCGCGCACATCACGGTACGCATCGAGCCGTTGCTCGCGCGAGCCCTGCGACACCGTCGGGTCCGGGGTCGGCCAGTACTCGACCTCGGCCGCCACCGTCCGGGTGAGTTCGAGCGCCGCGTGGTGGGCCTCCGGCGAGAGCGAGACGATCAGGTCGAAGTTCAGGCCCTCCCACTCCTCCAGCTCTTCCAGGGTGCGGGGGCGGTGGCGCGAGGCGTCGATGCCGATCTCGTCGAGGGCCGAGATCATGAACGGGTCGGTGGGCTCGCCGCTGCGGACCCCGGCGGATTGCACGTAGACCGACTTGCCGAAATAGTGCCGGGCCAGGGCCTCGGCGCAGGCCGAGCGCACCGCGTTGAAGTTGCAGACGAACAGCACCGACTGCACCCGCTTGCCCGGTTTCGACGGTTCGGGTCGCGCGGGATCCGGCTTCGACGAATCGGCCCCGGCGGGAGCGGCACTGTCCGGAAGGGGGCTTCCGGACAAAGGCTCAGCCCTTCCAGTGCAGGGCGAAGATCAGGGTGAACAGCCGGCGGGCCGTGTCGTGGTCGATCTCCACCTTGCCCTCCAGGCGCTGGCGCAGCAGCTCGGACGCCTCGTTGTGGACCCCGCGCCGGCCCATATCGATCGCCTCGATCTGGCTCGGCGAGGCGGTGCGGATCGCCTTGAAGTAGCTGTCGCAGATCATCTCGTAGTCGCGGATCACGCCGCGGAACGGCGTCAGCGACAGGAGATGGGTCATCACCGGCTGGCCGTCGGCGGTGGAGATCGCGAAGGACAGCTTGTTCTCGACGAGGCCCAGCGCCAGCGCGTAGGGGCCGCCCTCGTGGTTGGCGACGCGAAAGCTGTTCGATTCCAGGATGTCGTAGATCGCGATGGCGCGCTCGTGCTCCTGGTCGGGGTTGCCGCGCCCGATCGAATCCTCGTCGAGCGTCACCTTCGCCAGGCGGTGCCGCGGATCGGGAGTCTCGCTCGCCATCGGATCTCCTCGCCAGTCTCGGGTGTGTCGGACCATACAGCAGAGGCAAGCGCGGTCCCGTGCGCAAGCCTGACGGAGGATGACCCGGACTGATTAAAGGTTCAGGCGGATCGCCACCGAGCGGGCATGGCCCTCCAGCCCCTCCGAGCGGCCGAGGGCCACGGCGGCGGGGCCGAGCGCCCGCAGGGCCTCGGGCGTGCAGGAGAGGAGCGAGGTCCGCTTCATGAAGTCGAGGACGCCGAGGCCGGAGGAGAACCGGGCCGAGCGGGCGGTCGGCAGGACGTGGTTGGGGCCGCCGACATAGTCGCCGATCGCCTCCGGGGTGTGGGCGCCGAGGAAGATCGCCCCGGCATTGCGCACCCGCGCCGCCAGCTCCTCGGCCTCAGTCGATTCGATCTCGAGATGCTCGGGCGCGAGGCGATCGACCAGCGGGATCGCGTCGCCGAGGCGCTCCACCCGCACGACGGCACCGTAGTCGCGCCAACTCGCGGTGGCGATCTCGGAGCGCGGCAAGGTCCTGAGCTGGCCCTCGACCGCCGCCGCCACGGATTCGGCGAGCGCGTCGCTGTCGGTGACCAGGATCGCCTGGGCGGCCGTGTCGTGCTCGGCCTGGGCGAGCAGGTCGGCCGCGACCCAGTCCGGGTTGGCGGAGGAATCGGCGAGGATCAGCACCTCGGAGGGGCCGGCGATCATGTCGATGCCGACCTGGCCGAAGACCCGGCGCTTGGCCGCCGCCACGTAGGCGTTGCCCGGGCCGACGATCTTGGCGACCGGCCGAATGGTCGCTGTGCCGTAGGCGAGCGCCGCCACGGCCTGGGCGCCGCCGACCCGGAAGACCTCGTCGACCCCGGCGAGCTTGGCGGCGGCGAGCACCAGCGGGTTGGTGACCCCGTCCGGCGTCGGCACCACCATGGCGAGGCGCGGCACGCCCGCGACCTTGGCCGGCACCGCGTTCATCAGCACCGAGGAGGGATAGCTCGCGGTGCCGCCCGGCACGTAGAGGCCGACCGATTCGAGCGCGGTCCAGCGCCAGCCGAGGGTGACGCCCAGCGCGTCGGTCTCGCGGTGGTCCGCCGGCACCTGGGCGCGGTGATAGGTCTCGATCCGGTCCTTCGCCAGAGCCAGGGCGTCGAGGGCGTCCGCCGAGCACGCCGCCGTCGCCGCGTCGATCTCGTCGGGCGAGACCCGGATGGTCTCGGGCGTCAGGTCGAGCCGGTCGAAACGCGTCGTGTAGTCGATCAGCGCGGCGTCGCCGCGCTCGATCACGTCGCGGATGATGTCGCGGACCGCCGTGTCGACATCCTCCGCCACCTCGCGCTTGACCGAGAGCAGGCGGGTGAACTGCGCCTCGAAGTCGGGGTCGCGGGAATCGAGGCGCTGCATGCGGGATCCGGTCTCGTGGTCGGCGGGGCTTCTGGTCGGCGGGGCTTGGCCCGCCGACTGCCAAAAAATTCAGGCCGCGTCGAGGGGCATGTCGAGATGGGCCGGCTTGCTCTCGGCCTGCCAGACCGGGCCCAGATCCTTCATCGCCGCCTCGATGCATTCGAGCTCGAGCCGGATGGCGCCGCCGCCGGAGAAGACCAGGGTCGCCGTGCCGGACGGCGCCTCGCCGGGCTCGAAGGTGATGGCCAGCAATTCGAGCGGGCTGTCGGGCTCGTCGCGGGAAATGTTGCGGCAGCGGACATTGAGCACCCGCTCGAAGTGCAGCCCGGTCAGCCGCCGCCGCGGCGGGGCGCCGTCGGGGCATTCCCAGTCGAAGCGTCGCGCCACCAGGGCGAAGCGGCGCTCGCGGGGCAGGTAGGCGAGGTCTCCGGTCCGCAGGACCGCATCCTGAAGGTGGGTCGAGATGACCGCGAGATCGTCGGCGTCGAGGGCAGCGAGCTTCAGGAGCTCCATCTCCGCGTCCTTCACTGTCGGCGTCCCTGTGCTTGGGGCCGGTCGGTCGAGCGGCCGGCCCGCGCTGTTCGGAATGATACTGAACGTAGGTAGCGATGGCCCCCGCCGACGACAACCATCGCCCGGCCGATGGCGGGGGACCGGTGATTTCGTGCCGAGCCGCCTGTCGCAACGGCACCGAATCGCCTCAGCCGGCGTTCATGTCGGGACGCCTAGCGTGACCGGCGAAAAAAGGTCCGACACAAACGTCCGAAATCGTGAGGAGAGACCCCGTGAGAACCGTGATGACCGCCGCCCTGGCCGCCCTGACCCTCGGCCTCGGCGTCGCGCCCGCCTTCGCGCAGTACGGCTACGGCGGCGGCTATGACGACGACCGCCCGCGCCGCCGCTACGAGGAGCGCTACGACTACGACCGCCCGCGCTACCGCGACGAATACGAGCGTCCGCGCTACCGCGGCGAGTATGGCGGCGGCCGCATCGGCCGGATCTGCGTCACCGCCCGCGGCAATTGCCCGACCCGGCCGGCCCCGCTCAACTCGTCCTGCGGCTGCGAGGTCCCGGGCTTCGGCTTCAAGCGCGGCGCCATTGGGTATTGATCGCGGGTATCGATCGATGGTGCAGGTGGGGCGCGCGGTGCTGCCGCGCGCCCCACTGCTACCGGGATACGACGCGTGATCGTTCACGTCCGACCGGGGTGCGGACACGGACCGAGGCAGGCAAGCTCTCACGTCACGCCAAGTCAATCTCTCCTCAATCTCTCGCATCCCTCTGGCCGTAGCCTGCTCGGGGGCTAACCTGCTCCTTCGTGTTCGCGGAGCGTTCCGCATGTCCTGAGTGCGGACCAGCCGCGACGCCTCTCCCCGCAGAACCCGCGCGACTCCGCTCCCGAACCGCTCTACCTTCCCGCCCGCACCGCACGGGAGCGCAGAATGATCCAGCTCTATGCCTGGGACACACCGAACGGCCGCAAGATCAGCGTCGCGCTGGAGGAGATGGGGCTGACCTACCGGGTCGAGCCGGTGGACATCACCAAGGGCCGGCAATTCGAGCCCGCCTTCCTCGCCCTCAGCCCGAACAACCGCATCCCGGCGATCGTCGATGTGGAGGGGCCCGATGGCGCACCGATCTCGGTGTTCGAATCCGGCGCGATCCTGGTCTACCTCGCCGAGAAGACCGGGCGCTTCCTTCCCACCGGCGGGCGCGGCCGGGTCCAGGTGATGGAATGGCTGATGTGGCAGATGGGCGGCTTCGGGCCGATGCCGGGCCAGGTCCACCACTTCCTCTCCGTCGACGAGAAGGATCGCGCCTACGGGCTCGAGCGCTACCAGAAGGAGACGCGCCGGCTCTACGGTGTCCTCGACACGCGCTTGGCCGAGGGCGAGTTCGTCGCCGGCGACCTCTCGATCGCGGATTTCGCCATCCTGGGTTGGGCCTGGCGCCACGCCCGGCACCGGGTCGACCTCGCCGACCACCCGAACGTGAAACGCTGGTACGAGGCGCTGATGGCCCGGCCCGCCGTGCAGCGCGGCTTCTCGGTGGCGCTGACCTGATGGACCGACGCGACATGACGGACGAGACGGGGATCCGGGCCCAGCTCATCGAGCGCTTCTTCCGCTACCTCGCGGTGGCGAGCCAGAGCGACGCCCGCGCCACCACCCTGCCGAGCACGCCGGGCCAGCGCGCGCTGGCCGAGCTGCTGGCCGGGGAGCTGCGCGATCTCGGCCTGTCCGACGTGGTGCTCGACGAGCACGCGACTCTCACGGCGCGGAAACCCGGCACCCGGCCCGGCGCCCCGCCGATCGGCTTCGTCGCCCATCTCGACACCGTCGATGTCGGGCTCTCGCCCGAGATCCGCCCGCAGGTGCTGCGCTTCGACGGCGCCGACCTCTGCCTCAACGCCGCTCAAGACATCTGGCTGCGGGTCGCCGAGCATCCGGAGATCGCCGCTTATACCGGCCAGGACGTGATCGTCGGCGACGGGACCAGCGTGCTCGGGGCCGACAACAAGGCGGCGATCGCCGTCGTGATGACGCTGCTCGCGACCCTGACGCCCGAGGATCCGCACGGCGACATCGTCGTGGCGTTCGTGCCCGACGAGGAGATCGGCCTGCGCGGCGCCAAGGCCCTCGACCTCGCGCGGCTCCCCTGCGACTTCGCCTACACGATCGATGCCTGCGGGCTGGGCGAGGTGGTGATCGAGACCTTCAACGCGGCGGGCGCCGAGATCGTGTTCACCGGTGTCGCCGCGCATCCGATGTCGGCCAAGGGCGTGATGGTGAACCCGCTCCTGATGGCGCACGACTTCATCGGTCGGTTCGACCGGGCCGAGACGCCGGAGAACACGGAAGGCCGCGAGGGCTACATCTGGTTCAACGGCCTCCAGGCCCATTCCGGCGAGGCCCGCCTGCAGGCGATGATCCGCGACTTCGACAAGACCCGTTTCGCCGCCCGCAAGGAGCGCCTGCACGCGGTGGCGGCGGAGATCGCCGCCCTCTACCCGACCGGCCGGGTGGAATGCCGGATCACCGACACCTACGGCAACATCCACGACAGCCTCGGCGACGACAATCGCCCGGTCGATCTCCTGTTCGCCGCGCTGAAAGCCGAGGGCATCGCGCCGCGCCAGATCCCGATGCGCGGCGGCACCGACGGCGCCGCCCTCTCGGCCCGCGGCCTGCCGACGCCGAACTACTTCACCGGCGCCCACAACTTCCACTCGCGGTTCGAGTTCCTGCCGGTGCCGGCCTTCGCGGCCTCGTGGCGGGTGACGCGGCGGATCTGTCTGTCGGCGGCGGAGTCGGTGACGGTCACAACGCGATCGGCTTGACCGCGCGAGGGGCCGTCGAAGGTAGACGGCCCAACCGTCGAGCCAAGTGTATTGCTACCGCAGCGTGCTCATGGCTGAGACAAGTCGATCGATCTCATCTTCAGTGTTGTAGTAGTGTGGAGATGCCCGCACGAGCGACGGAAGCCTCCGAGCTTCGGCGTCCAGGAGAGTGCTGGAGGGGTTGGAAACACTCACATTTATGCCCGAGAGGGCGAGCTCCGCTTTGACACTGTCCGCGTCGCGGTTCTCATGTGAGAACGCCACGATGGCAGCCGGATCGCGTCCCAGGTCGTAGACCATGACACCAGAAATGGCTTTCAGGCCGTCGCGCAGTCTCGTTGACAGGTCGCGGCAGCGCGCCTCGATCACATCGAGACCGACCTCCAGGGCGTAGTCCACGGCACGGCCGAGCCCGAGCCGGGCAGCGTAGTTGTTTTCCCACGTCTCGAAGCGTCGCGCGTCAGGTCGCAGTTCGTAGCGGTCCGGAGCAATCAAGGGCGCCGCGAAATGGTCGAGCATCGGCGGTTCCAGGTTCCGCATCAGCTCACGCCGGACGTAGAGGAATCCCGTACCGCGCGGGCCACGCAGGAATTTGCGGCCCGTCGCGGCCAGCACGTCGCATCCGAGTTCATCGACCCGCGTCGGCATTTGTCCGACAGCCTGGCAGGCATCGAGCAGATAGGTCACGCCGTGCCGGCGCGCGATCCGTCCGACCGCCGCCGCGGGATTGCGCAGGCCGCCGTTCGTCGGCACCCAGGTGATCGCGATGAGCTTGACGCGCCCGTCGATCATGCGTTCGAGGGCTTCGGGGTCGAGCACGCCGTCTCCGTCATCTGGGACGACCTCGATGACCGCCCCGGTTCGCTTCGCGACCTGAAGGAACGCGACGTAGTTCGCGGCGTATTCCGCCCGGGCGGTCAGGATCCGGTCGCCCGGCCGGAAGGCCATGGCGTAGAAGGCGAGCTGCCAGGCGACCGTCGCATTCTCGGCGAGCGCGATCTCGTCGCGCTCCGCCCCGAGCAATCGCGCCACGCTGTCGTAAACGCCATCGAGCTGGGGGGCCGCCTCCCCGGCCGCCTCGTATCCCCCGATCTCGGCTTCGCGGGTGAGATGGCCGACCATGGCGTCGAGCACAGGCTGCGGCATCAGCCCGGCACCAGCATTGTTGAGATGGATGCGGTGGGCAACGCCCGGTGTCTCGGACCTGAGCTTCTCGACCGCGATGGCCATGTCTCTCGCCTTACCTATCCCGCGAACCGGCCATCAACGGACGTCGCGTCGACGGCAACCATATTCGAAGGGATTGTCAGGCGTGACGCCATTCAGCCTCGCCCATGGTCAAGCTGATCGGGTTTAACCCTAGCGTGCCGCCGGCGCGAACAACCCGAGGAACAACGGCCTCGCATAGAGATCCGCCGCATTGTCCGGCGTCACTCCCGGCACCCAGGCCGGCAGCTCGGCCGCCGCGTTGACCATGCTGGAGACGAGCTGGGCGGCGATGCCGGCATCGTGCGGGCGCACCGAGCCGTCGGCCATGCCGTCGACGAGGCAGAAGCCGAAGCGCTCGGTCAGGCGGTTCATGGTGCGCCTCGTCTCGGTGCGCAGGGCCTCCGGCAGGGCGCTGAAGGCGGTGACGCGCAGCAAGGGTCCCCCGGGACCGAGCTGGCTGCGCACCAGCGTCGCGGACGCGGTGCAGATCCGGTCCCAGCCGCTGCCGCCCTTCGCGTCGGCCGCGTCCTGCACCGCCCGGATCTGCGCGAAGCTGCGGGCGAAGCAATTGGCGACGAGGTCGTCCTTGTTGTCGTTGTGGTGATAGAACGAGCCCTTGGTGACCTTGAGGAGACCCGAGATCTTCTCCACCGAGGCGCCGCGATAGCCCTGCTGGTTGATGAGGATCGTGGCGGCGCGCAAAAAGGCCTCCGGCGAGACCTCGCTCTCCTCCGGCGGCGCCTGCTCGGGCAGGAGGGCGGGGTGCCAGCTCGAGCCCGGAGCGGCGAGGCCGCGCGTGAGGAGGTCGGTCATCCGGGCGCCGGCCCGGGCATAGTCCCGCGGCTCGTAGCGGTGGATCCACAGCCGGGTCGAGTGGATCACCGAGAGCAGCAGGTGGGTGCGGGCGTTGCGGTCCGGCCGGTCGAGGCCGTCCTCGTCGAACAGGCCGCGCAGGCGGCGAAACAGCGCGTTGTAGGCCGAGAACACGCTCTCGGCCTGCGGGGCGGGCAGCGCCCGCACGTCGTGGAGCACCGCGAGGTCCGGCTCCTCGCCCGCCGCCATCGCGGCCCGGTGGGCGACGACGAGGTCGAGGAGGAGGGCGAGTCGCGCCGGCCCGTCGGGCGCCGCCTCGGCCCGGGCCACCAGCCCGTCGAGCACCCCGATCGTGTGCAGGAAGCAGGCCGCCGCCAGGTCCTCCTTGCGGCGGTAATAGTAGGTCACGCTGTTCGTCATCAGCCCGACGCTGCGGGCGACGTCGGCGAGCGTCGTGCCCTTCACGCCGGCCTCGTTGATCAGGGCGGCGGCGGCGTGGAGGATCGCGTCGCGCTTCTGGGCGTAGCGTCGGGTCTGGCGCGGCGCCGCGTCGGGAACGGGCGCGGTCTCGGGATCGAGGCTGCGGGGCATGGGAGGATTGAGCACTGTCGCGGCCGCCCTGGCAAGCCGGTGATTTGACGGGGCTCCTCTCAGGCGCCCGTGCCGTAATGCGCCCGGTACCAGGCGACGAAGGCCGGGATGCCGGTGTCGAGCGGCGTCGCCGGCACGTAGCCGACGAGGTCGCGCAGGAGGTCGGGGCTCGCTTCCGTCCGCTCGACGTCGCCGGGTGGCAGGTCGCGCAGGTGGCGCTGGGCCGTCCGGCCGAGGGCCTGCTCCAGGGCGTCGATCATCGCCGCGACGCTCACCGGCCGCCCGCCGCCGATATTGACCATCCGGTAGGGCGCGACCGGGCTCAAGGTGTCGGCCGCGGAGACCGGGGCGGCGCCGGGCAGGGGAGGGGGGGCGTCGATCAGCCGGGTGATGCTCTCGACGAGGTCGTCGATATAGGTGAAGTCCCGCACCGCCCTGCCGTGGTCGTAGACCTCGATCGGCTCGCCGGCCAGGATTTTTCGGGTGAACAGGAACAGCGCCATGTCGGGCCGGCCCCACGGCCCGTAGACGGTGAAGAACCGGAACGCGGTGGTGGGGATCTTCCAGAGGTGGGCGTAGGAATGCGCCATCGCCTCGCCGGCGAGCTTCGAGGCGGCGTAGATGGTGAGCGGCGACACCGCCCGGTCGGTCTCGCGGAACGGCACCGCCTTGTTGCCGCCATAGGCCGAGGAGGTCGAGGCGAAGAGCAGGTGGCACACCGGATGCGCCCGGCAGCCCTCCAGCACCTGGAAGGTCCCCACCATGTTGCTCGAGACGTAGGCCTCCGGGTGCTCCAGGCTGTAGCGCACCCCGGCTTGCGCGGCGAGATGCACAACCACCTCCGGCCGCGCCTCGGCCATCAGCGCCATGAAGGCGCCGGGCTCCTCCAGCATGAAGGCGTGGGACGAGAAGCCGGGCAGGGCGGCGAGGTGTGCCACCCGCGCCTGCTTGAGGGCGACGTCGTAGTAGTCGGTCAGCCCATCGACCCCCACGACCTCGTGGCCGGCCCGCAGCAGCCGGCGGGCGAGATGGAAGCCGATGAAGCCGGCCGTGCCTGTCACGAGGAAGCGCATGGCGGGTCCCTGGCGCGGGCCGGAAGGCGCCCGTCCTTGGCGGTTACACCGACGTGGGGACGGTTGCCAGTCCGTCGAGGTCCCGCGGCCTCTCTCTCGATCTTGCCGCAGCGTCAGGCGGTGTGCGAGAAAGCGTTACGAACAGCAAGGGGCGGGCCCTTGCGGATCCGCCCCCGCTGTTCGGTAGGTCCAAGCTCGTCCCGGGGGGTGTGCACCGAAGGCGCAGTGACCGGTTCCCCAGGCTCACACCTCCGATTTAATGCGAGGCCGGGCTGTATGCAAGATGAGCTTTGGAAAGACCTGCGCCTTCGAGACCAATGCATCCGCTCGTTAAGCCAGCCGCGATTCGCTCGTTACCTGACCGCGACCGGCCGCGACACCATTCGGGCACTCAAGCTCTATAGCTGGAAATCGCAGCTGTCGAAAGAGCTCTACATTTACCTCCAGGCCTGGGAGATTTGCCTGCGGAACAAGTTGAACGATTTCCTGGTCCATCGATACGGCAGATCCTGGCCTTACGACACGACCGGTCTCGAGCGGCAATTGACCGGTCTCGACAAGGAGCGGCTCTCGCAGGCCAGGCAGCGACAGGAACGGATCCGAGGCATCGCGCCTGCCTCGCTGCCCGCCATCGTCTCGGATCTCTCGGCAGGGTTCTGGGTGTCGCAGCTCTCGAAGCGATACGACATCGCCCACGTCTGGCGGAGGAACCTCATACAGGTCTTTCCCCACGATCGCGTCCTCGATCGCCCGGCGGCCTGGGGGATCTGCGACGAGATGCTCTCGTTGCGCAACCGGATCGCCCATCACGAGCCGATCTTCCATCTCCCGCTCGAGCAGCGCTATCGCGACCTCCAGCGCATCGTCGCCGCGATGTGCCCGGGCATTCACGCCTTCGCCGAGGCGTCGAGCAGCTTCAGGCCGGTGTGGCACGCACGACCCTGATCGAACTCCGCCCTCAGAACACGTGCCGCAACCCCCAGTACAGCACCCCCGCCAGCGTGATCGCCGCCGGCAGGGTCAGGATCCAGGCGAGCGCCAGGTTGCGCACCGTCGCCATCTGGAGCCCGGTGCCGTTGGCCCACATCGTGCCGGCGACGCCGCTCGACAGGATGTGGGTGGTCGAGACCGGCATGCCGTAGGCCTCGGCGAGCCCGATCGTGCCGGCGGCGACCGCCTCGGCGGAAGCGCCCTGCGCGTAGGTCAGGTGCTGCTTGCCGATGCGCTCGCCGACCGTGACGACGATCCGCTTCCAGCCCACCATCGTGCCGAGGCCGAGCGCCAGGGCGACCACGACCTTGACCCAGGTCGGGATATAGCGGGTGCCGTCGTCGAGGGTGCGCTGGTAGTCCTTGAGGGTCTTCTTCTCGCTGTCGGAGAAGGGCGAGTGCTCGCCGGTGAGGAGCCGCACCGCGTCGCCGGCGAGATACATGTCGTTGCGCAGGTTCTGGGTCGCCGCCGCCGGCACGTGCCGGATGGCGCCGTAGTTCTTCACCTCCGTGGCGATGTCGTCGGCGAGGCCGGCCAAAGCCGCGAGGCTGTCGGGCGCCGCGAGAGCCTGAGGCACCGCCTTCGCCTTCAGGGCCTCCCCGATCCGGGCCCGGGCGCCTGCGGCGTCGGGCACCGCGGCGGAGGCGGCGTGGTCGCGAAACACCCGGCTCGCCGCTTGCGAGCCCTCCACGAAGGCGGGGGTGCTCGAATCCGGCATGGTGCGGTTGAGCGCGTAGGCCGTCGGCGCCGCGCCGATCAGGATCAGCATGATCAGCCCCATGCCCTTCTGGCCGTCGTTGCCGCCATGGGCGAAGGACACGCCGGTGCAGGTCAGGATCAGGAGGCCGCGGATCCAGAGCGGCGGCGGCGCCTCGCCCTCGGGGGCGCGGTAGAGGTCGGGCCGGCGCACCAGGCGCTTGAGCGCAAGGAGCAGGAGGGCGGCGCAGACGAAGCCGACGAGGGGGCTGAACAGCAGCGATTCGAGCACGGTCAGCGCCTGCCCCCAGGCGACGCCGGAGGCGGCGCGGTCGGGCGCCATCAGCTGGTTGGCGAGGCCGACCCCAATCACCGAGCCGATCAGCGCGTGCGAGGAGGAATTCGGCAGGCCGAGCGCCCAGGTGCCGAGGTTCCACACGATCGCCGCGAGGAGCAGCGCGAAGATCATCGCGTAGCCCGCCCCCGAGCCGACCTGGAGGATCAGTTCCACCGGCAGCAGCGTCACGACGCTGTAGGCCACCGCGCCGCTCGAGGCCATGACGCCCAGGAAGTTGAACGCGCCCGACCAGACCACCGCGACGACGGGCGGCATCGCGTGGGTGTAGATCACCGTCGCCACCGCGTTGGCGGTGTCGTGGAAGCCGTTCACGAACTCGAAGGCCAGCGCGATCACCAGGGCGAGGCCGAGCAGCGCGAAGGCTCCGATGGCGAGCGGCGGCTGGCCGGCCCGGTGCATGTCGGCGACGAGGTTGTAGCCGCCATAGGCGAGGCCCGCCGCCAGCACGGCGAGGAACCCGATTGTCGCCGCAGGATGCAGCCGGTGGTCGAGGCGCGGCCCGGGGCGGGCGTGACCATGCGCCGCGCCGGCGCGATCGGGGGCCAGAGCGGCGTCGGACATGGCAGCCTCGGGGCAAACGCGCGGCGGCAGGGGGTCAGTCAAGGATAGGGCGCGTGGATGGCAAGTCGATGACGCCGCGAGGCCGGGCCGGAGCCGTCGCGGACCCCTCCCGGCTGTCGAAAACCACGCGTAAATGCTTAGGGGGCTTGCGTTCTGCGAGACGCAACCCCAAATTCACACGATCATCGCTGCCCTTGAGCGACGCGTGTGCGCACGGGTCTCTGAGGGAGCGGATCCCCTGGGGTGGAGAATCCGGTGACGGACCTGCCCGCCACGAACCGGCCCGGCGCCCTTCTGGTCGAGGGTGACGGAAGGCCAGCGAGTCAGTACCCGATGAACCAGCTCGTGCGCATGTCGCATATCGTGACCGCAGACACCGTCGAGGAGCCCTCTCCGAGCCTCCGGGTTCCGTTCGCCCAGTCGGGCGCCTTCGTGTGCAAGTTCATCATCGGCGAACCGAACGACCGTGCGGTCTGCTGCGGTGCGCCGGTGCAGGACGGCAAGAGCTGGTGCGCCTTCCACCGCCGGATCGTCTTCGAGCCGACCCGGCCGGGGCGGCTGCGATAGCAGAGCCCGGCCGGGACCGCTACCCCGTCCCGCGCCGTTTTCGGCCCTTCTCCTCGTCTCACGTCGTACTCAGGCGGCCCGGCCGTAGATCGGGAAGGCTTCCTGCCGGCCGCGCAGGGGCTGGCGGCTGACCTCGTGCCACTCCGTCCCGGAGGTCCGGCTCGCGTCGAGCGCGGCCTGCGAGACGAGCGTGGTGGTCCCGAAGGTCTTGGTCGCCTGTTCGAGCCGGGCCGCGACGTTGACCGCGTCGCCGAGCACGGTGAATTCGAGCCGGTCGTCGTCGCCGACCACGCCGACGAACACCTCGCCGCAATGCACCCCGATGCCGATGCGCACCGGGGGCTCGCCCGACGCCGCGTTCCACTCGGCCACCAGGACCTCCAGCCGTCCCGCGAAGGCGAGGGCCTGGGCGGCGGCGTCTTCCCGCGTCTCCGGCACGCCGAACACCACGAGTGCGCCGTCGCCCATGAACTTGTCGATTACGCCGCCGGTCTCGCGGGCGGCCTGGGCGACGCAGCGGCGGAACCCCGTGACCAGGATCGCCACCGTCTCGGGATCGGCCCGCTCGGCGATGGTGGTGGAGCCGCGCATGTCGACGAAGGCGATGGCCGCGTGCCGCCGCTCGCCGAGCCGCAGGCCGCCGCCCCGCTCCATGCTGCCGCCGCGCTCCAGGAGCGGCGCCAGCTCGGCGGGCAGGAAGCGCGACAGGGCGGCCCGCCGCGCCGCCTCGCGCAGGGCCAGGACCGCGAGCAGCGCCATGATGCCGACCGATACGACGCTGCCGATCCCGACCATCGCCTCGATCCGGTGGGCGTGCTGCTGGTAGCCGACCAGCAGGTCGTCCTCCTGGGCGCGCATCGTCTCGATGATCCGTCGGATCTCGTCCATCTCCGCCTTGCCCTCGCCGGCCCGCACCAGGGCCAGCGCCCCGTCGCGGTCGCCGGCGCGGTCGAGGGCGAGCGTCCGGTCGAGCTCGGTGAACTTGCGGGCGATGGCGGGGCGCAACGCGGTCAGGCGGGCCTCCTGGGCCGGGGCGCTGCGCAGCTCGGCTTCCAGCACCGGCAGCTCCGCGGCGATCCGGGCCTGCCCGGCGGTGTAGGGCACCAGGAAGGCCGGATCGCCGGTCAGGAGGTAGCCGCGCTGCCCGGTCTCGCTGTCGAGGAGGTCGGCCAGCACCTGCATCAGGGTCCGGTCGACCGACAGCGTATGGGTGATGCGGTGCTGGACGCTGCTCTGCCAGGCCAGCAGCAGCCCGTTGGCGGAGCCCACCAGCAGCAGCAGGGCCGCCCCCGCGACGGTGAGCCCGGCTCGACCGCGCAAGGGGCGGAGTCGGCTAGGGCCGAGCCGCAAGGGCGCGAACCGCGCGAGGAGAGTCCGGCGGGCCGGTGGGCTTGGCGTCGGGTCTGCGGTCATGTCGGTCCGTCCGGCGCCGGGTGCGGACGGGCCCTCGGCTCCCGGCGATATGGGACGATTCCCGCCGGCGGCCATCGACCGGCCGGCCTACTTCGGGCTGACGCAGGGTTGTCGGGTGGATTGTCCGGGGAGAAGAAATAGCGCGCCTCCCCTCTCCCGTGTGGGAGAGGGGCCGGGGGTGAGGGTGATACACTTCCGTGTGAAACTCTGACCGTCGTGCTGGCAGCTGAACGTTTGGTGCCAGACACAGAACCGTAGCACCCTCACCCCTACCCCTCTCCCAAACGGGAGAGGGGATCCCGCGCTCCATTCTAAAAGGGATTTTCCCGGACAGCCCTGCGCCCGTGGGGAGAGGAGAAACCCGCGCCCTACTTCGTCTCACACAGCCCCAGACCTCACGCCTGTCCCGCCGCCCGGCGCCGGGCCGGCGCGGCGCCGCTCGCCTCCCGCGGCTCCGCCCGGAGCCCGCCCGGCTCGGCGAGGGGCGCCACGATGGTGCAGACCACGCCGTCGCGCGGAAAGCTCAGGCTCACCGTGCCGTCGAGCTCGCGGGCGAGGCTGCGCTCGATCAGGCGGGAGCCGAAGCCGGTGCGGGTCGGCGGGATGACCGACGGCCCGCCGGATTCCTGCCAGCGCAGCGAGAGGCATCCGTCGGCGACCGACCACGACAGCGCGACCTCTCCCGCCGGCACCGAGAGGGCGCCGTACTTGACCGCGTTGGTGGCGAGCTCGTGCAGCGCCATGGCGATCGAGAGGGCGATGCGGGGCGGCAGGCGCAATGCCGGACCGCCGACCGAGAAGCGCGAGGGCGCGCCCGGCCCGTCGAGGGGGGCGAGCGCGTCCTTGACCACCTCGGCCAGCTCCGCTCCCTCCCAGCTCTCGCGGGTGAGCACGTCGTGGACGCGCGCGAGTGCGATCAGCCGTGCCTCGAAGGCGCT
Organism: Methylobacterium sp. 174MFSha1.1; assembly: GCF_900116815.1. Classification (NCBI taxonomy): domain Bacteria; kingdom Pseudomonadati; phylum Pseudomonadota; class Alphaproteobacteria; order Hyphomicrobiales; family Methylobacteriaceae; genus Methylobacterium; species Methylobacterium sp. 174MFSha1.1. The sequence continues at coordinate 128,516 of NZ_FPCB01000020.1, forward strand.
CTTGGCGCGCGCCGCCTGCAGCCCGTCGAGGCCGCGCAGGCTCTGCATCGCGATCGACTGCACGGTGGCGAGCGTGTTCTTCACCCGGTGGTTCAGCTCGTGCACCAGCAGGCGCAGGTGCTCCTCGGCCCGCTTGCGCTCGGTTACCTCCTGGTGGATGCCGATCACCCGGCGCGCCCGGCCCCCCGCATCGCGCTGCACGATCGCCTGGGCGCTGACCCAGCGCTGCGAGGACCCGTCCGGCCGGATCCGGAACTCGGTGCGGTACTCGGCCTCGCCGGCGAGCAGGTCGGCGAGCGCCGCCTCGATCCGGGCCCGGTCCTCGGGGTGCACCGTGCGGGTCCAGGCCTCGTGCGACAGGGGGGCGGCTCCGAAAATCTCGGCCGAGCGGGCCGAGAGGCGGTACTGGCCCGACGCGAGGTCGATCTCCCAGGTGCCGAGACGCCCGGCGGCCAGCGCCAGCCGCAGGCGCTCCTCGCCCTCGCGCAAAGCCGTCTCGGCGTCCTTGGCCTCGGTGATGTCGACGTTGCAGCCGGTATAGCCGAGGAAGCGGCCGTGATCGTCGAGGCGGGCGACGCCCTCGCACAGGATCCAGCGCGTCGCCCCGTGCCGGTCGATCACCCGGGTCGCGTGGCGGAACGGCATGCGCCGCGTGAAGGCGCCCTCGAAGGCCGCCTCGAAGGCGGGCAGGTCGTCCGGATGGATGATCTCGCGCCAGCGCCCTTCCGTCAGCGTCTCGGTCGAGCGGCCGAACAGGTAGTCGTAGTGGAGGTTGACGAAGACGACCTCGCCCACCGCGTCGGTCATCCAGATCAGGGCCGGGGCGGAATCGGCCATGTGGCGGAAGCGCGCCTCGCTCTCGCGGAGCGCCGCGAGGCTGCGGCTCTGCTGCGCGAGCGCCTGGTCGCGCTCGGCGATGCGCCGGCGCAGGCTCTGCGAGGCGTCGGCGAGGGTGTCGGCGAGCTGGCGGATCTCGCGGATCGGCGTCGAGACCCGCGGCACCGGCTGGCCGGCGGCGAGCGCCCCGCCGGCCGCCGCGAGCTGGCGCAGGGGCTCGGCGACCCGCGCCCACAGCTTGACCGCGAGCACCGACGACACCGCGAGCGCCAGGAGCCCGAACCCCCCGAAGGCCACGATCCAGTGGCGCAGCGGTGCCTCGACCTGCTGCCGCGGGATGCTGGCGCCGACGGTCCAGCCCGCCGTCTTGGCGGCGGTCTCGACGTAGAGCACCGGCCGCCGGCGCCGGTCGACGCCCTCCCAGATGTCGGCGGCGCCGGTCGGATGGCCGCGCAAGGAGGCCTGCATCGGCTGGCCGGCGAGGCCGGCCTGGTCCTCCGAGCGGGCGAGCAGGAGGCCGTTGCGGTCGATGATCCCGGTGGTCCAGCCCGGCGCGAGATCCTGGACCAGGATCTGGTGCAGACGCTCCACCGGCACCGTGACGCTGAGCACGTAGGCCGGGGTGCCCTCGATCGTCACCGGCACCGCGACGTCGTAGGTCGGCGGCCGCCCGGGCGCGCCGGCGCGGACGCCGCCGATCACCGGGCGCTTCGTCGCCAGCACCGCCTCATCCTCGGGATGCGGGTCCTGCGGCAGCGGCGCGCCGGGGGGCAGGGCGGTGTTGACGAGTTGGCTCCCGTCCCGCCGGCGCAGGGAGAGGTGGAGGCCGGTCGTGTCGGTCACCGCCCGGGCCTGGGTCTCGAAGCCGCCAAGGGGGTCCTGACCGGATCTCGCCTGCTTCAGCCGCGGCGAGGCCGCGAGGGTCTGCAGCACCGAGACCAGCCCGGCGATGTCGCGGTCGATGCTGAGCGCGATGCCGCGCACGCTCTCGCGGGCATCCTGCTGGAAGCGGATCCGCTCCAGCGAGGCGTAGCGGCCGAGCAGCACGGCGGTGAACAGGAGGCCCGGCCCGATCAGGGCGATCGCCAGGGCGACGAGGTAGACCTGCGTCGACAGCCCGTCCCGCCGCAGGGCGTGGAGCCGGCGGCGGATCATGGCGTGGTCCTCCTGACGGTCCTGGTAGCGCGCGGGCGGCGCGGTAGGGTCAAGGCGTCAGGCCCTGTCGATGTGGCCGAGATCGCGGCCGGGCTCGATCCGGTCGCGCACCCGCTGCTTGAGGGTCTTGATGTCGGGAAATCCCCCGTCGCGCTTGCGCTCCCAGATCAGTGCGTCGCCGCAGGTGATCGCGAAGGCGCCGCCGGTCCCGGGGATCAGCGCGACCTCGCCCAGATTGTCGCGGAACGTGGAGAGCAGCTCCTGCGCCATCCAGCCGGCCCGCAGCAGCCAGTTGCACTGGGTGCAGTAGGTGATGGCGATGCGGGGCTTCTCGGCCTCTGGACGGGGGGCTGTGTCGCTCATCTTGAAGGAGACTCCGCCTTCGATCCCCCCGCTTGTCAACCCGGACGGCGTTCCGTCACCCGAGCTGGCGCAGCACCAGGAGGCTCGCGGCGACGCCCGCGATGCCGGCCGCCACCGAGACGCCGACATAGGCCAGGGCCGCCGCGTGCGCGCCGCGCTCCCAGAGCAGGACGGCCTCGAGCGAGAAGGTCGAGAAGGTGGTGAAGCCGCCGAGGATGCCGGTGGTGAGGAACAGCCGCAGGGCCTGCGGCCCGCCGCCCCTTGCGGCGAACCAGCCGGTGAGCACTCCCATCAGGATCGAGCCGGCGATGTTGATCAGCATGGTGCCGAACGGGAAGCCGCTGCCCGCCCGCGCCGCCCAGAGGTTGACGCCGTGGCGCAACGCCCCGCCGAGGCCGGCGCCGAGAAAGACCACCAGGTAGCTCACCGCCTCGACCTCTCCTTCGATCGCGAGGCTTCTGCCATGGCCCGGTCGTCCGGGCGAGGCCGCCGGCGCAACCGTGGTCCGCGCGCCGGCTACTCGGCCCTTTCCCGGACGACTGCAACGAAGTGGAAGGAGATCCGGGATCCAGGGCAAAAAGCCGCGAAGCGTCCTTGTGTCTGCAACGGTGCATCATGCAGGGCCGCTTCGCGGCACTTCCTGTGCCGGTACCCGGATCTTCTTCCGCTGACGCTCCAGTCGTGCAGGCCCGTTCCGGGCCCGGAAAGGGTCGGGTGTGAACGGGTAGGGGCTTAATCCTCTCACCCCCCGAACCGGTCCCGCCACGCTTCTTGCGCCCCGGCCACCGGCAGGGCGCGCGCGTGGTAGACCCCGAGCGCCACCGCCCGCGCCAGCACCCGCGCCGCCGCGTCCCCTAAGCGCGCCAGATCCCCGACCGGATCGGCGAGCGGCACGGCACCGGTCGCGGCGGCGAAGACGAGGTCGCCGTCGAGGGGGGTGTGGGCCGGCACGATCGCCCGGGCGAGGCCGTCCTGCGCCGTCACGGCGAGGCGGCGGGCTTCGGCCTTGGTCAGGCGGGCGTCGGTCGCGACCACCGCGATCGTCGTGTTGGCGCCCGGCATCGGCTTTGCCGGCCAGGCGAAGGCGTCGGGCGGGATTTTTGGCGCGGGGCCGAGGCCCCCGAACTCGTCGCCGATCTCGAATGGCCCGGCCCAGAAATGCGGGCCGTCCCCGACCGTGACCCGTCCGAGCGCGTTCACCGCCACCAGGGCGGCGACGCGGGCGCCGGTGCCCTCGACCAGGGCCGAGGCGCTGCCGAGGCCGCCCTTGAGGTTGGCGGTCCGGGCACCCAGCCCGGCCCCGACCGAGCCCATCGCCACGGGTCCGGCGCTCGCTGCGACCGCTGCGGCGTAGCCGAGGTCTCGGTAGGGGGAAAAGCGGCCCCACGCCTTGTCGCCGCCGTTGAGGAGGTCGAACAGGATCGCCGCCGGCACGATCGGCACCCGGGCGGCCCCGACCGGGAAGCCGCGCCCGGTCTCGGCGAGCCTGGCGACGACGCCCGTGGCGGCGTCCAGCCCGAAGACGGAGCCGCCGGACAACACGAGGGCGTCGACCCCCGCCACCGTGCGCTCGGGATCGAGGAGGTCGGTCTCCCGCGTGCCCGGCCCGCCGCCGCGGATGTCGACCGCCGCCACCGTCGGCGCATCGAAGACGATCGCTGTGGTGCCCGAGAGAGCGCGGGCGTCCTCGGCGTGGCCGACGCGGATGCCGGGGATGTCGGTGAGGCTCCCGCTCATCGCGATTCGGCCCGGCGCATCAGGTCGGCCACCGCCGCCTCCTCGGCGGCCGAGAGGGCCTTGGGCTGGGACGCCTTCCGCCGGCGGGAGGTCGCGAAGAGGGCGAGGCCGCCGAGGCCGACCACCAGCACCGGGGTCAGCCAGAGGAACGCGGTGTGCCAGGCGACGACCGGGCGCAGCAGCACGAACTCGCCGTAGCGCTGGACCACGTAGCGCAGCACCGAGTCGTCGTCGTCGCCCTGGCGCAGGCGCTCGCGCACGATCAGCCGCAGGTCGCGGGCGAGCGGCGCGTCGGAATCGTCGATCGACTGGTTCTGGCAGACGAGGCAGCGCAGGCCCGACGAGATCGCCCGGGCCCGCTTCTCCAGGGTCGGATCCTTCATCACCTCCTCGGGCTGCACGGCGCCGGCGGCGACGGGCATGAGGAGGGCCAGGGCGAGCAGGGCTGAACGGAGGGCACGCATCGGGGTGACTGACCTGTCCTACTCTGCGGGGACCGAGTGGGGCGGCACCGGGCCGGCCGCGTCGCGGACCGCCGGCCGCAGGGCCGGGGCGCCGACGCGGAAGCGCCGGTCGGTGAGGGAGAGGCCGCCGCCGAGCGCCATCACCACGGCGCCGAGCCAGATCAGCAGCACCAGGGGCTTGTAGTACAGGCGGATGCCGACGCTGCCGTCGGTCCCGGTCTCGCCGACGCTGGCATAGACCTGGCTCACCCCGAGGGTGAGCAGGCCCGCCTCGCTCACCGACATGTTGCGCGAGGCGTAGAAGCGCTTGCCCGGCTCGATCACCCCGACCGGAACCCCGCCCTCGCGGATGGTCAGGTGGGCCACGGTCTCGGTGTAGTTCGGCCCGGTGCGGGGCAGGACGCCCTCCAGAGCCGCGACGTAGGGGCCGGCATGCAACTCGCCGCCGCGCTTCACGGTCGCGAGGGATTCGACGCTCCAGGCCTGGGCGGCGATGCCGATCACCGTGACGCCGACGCCGGCATGCGCCAGCGCCGTGCCCCAGGCCGAGCGCGGCAGGCCGGCGGCGCGGCGCAGCGACAGGCCGAGGGTCTTGCCCTTGGCCCGGGTGACGATCTCGAGGGCGGCGCCCAGGATCAGGTAGGCGCCGAGCCCGATGCCGAGCGGCGCCCCCACCGGCCCGCCCCAGGTGACCGCGATCGCCAGAAGCGCCACGGCGAGCGCGAGCGCGAAGCCGACGAACAGCCGCTGGCTCGCCGCCGCGAGGTCGCCGCGCTTCCAGGCCAGCGTCTGGCCGAACGGCACCACGAGGAGCAGCGGCACCGCGAGCGGCAGGAAGGTCAGGTTGAAGAAGGGCGGCCCGACCGAGATCTTCTCGCCCGTGAGCGACTCGAGGACGAGCGGATAGAGCGTGCCGACGAGCACCGTGGCGCAGGCCGCCGACAGGAAGAGGTTGTTCATCACCAGCGCGCCCTCGCGCGAGATCGGCGCGAACAGGCCGCCCTGGCGTAGGGTGGGCGCGCGCCAGGCGTAGAGCGCCAGCGAGCCGCCGATGAACAGGACCAGGATGCCGAGGATGAAGGTGCCGCGGGTCGGGTCGGTGGCGAAGGTGTGGACCGAGGTGAGGACCCCTGAGCGCACCAGGAAGGTGCCGAGCAGCGACAGCGAGAAGGTCAGGATGGCGAGCAAGACCGTCCAGACCTTGAGCGCGTCGCGCTTCTCCATGACGACGGTGGAGTGGACGAGCGCCGTGCCGGCGAGCCAGGGCATCAGCGAGGCGTTCTCGACCGGGTCCCAGAACCACCAGCCGCCCCAGCCGAGCTCGTAATAGGCCCAGTACGACCCCATGGCGATGCCGACGGTGAGGAAGCACCAGGCCGCCAGCGTCCAGGGCCGCACGGCGCGGGCCCAGGCGGCGTCGATCCGGCCCTCGATCAGGGCCGCGATGGCGAAGGCGAAGGTGATCGAGAAGCCGACATAGCCGAGATAGAGCAGCGGCGGATGGATCGCGAGGCCGGGATCTTGGAGCAGCGGGTTGAGGTCGCGCCCCTCGACCGGGGCCGGGTTGAGCCGGGCGAAGGGGTTCGAGGTGACGAGGATGAAGAGCAGGAACACCGCGGTGATCGCGGCCTGCACGCCGAGCGTGTTGGCGCGCAGGGTCGGCGGCACGGCATTGCGGGCGAGCGCCACCACGGCGCCGAACAGCGCCAGGATCAGCACCCAGAGCAGCATCGAGCCCTCGTGGTTCCCCCAGACGCCGGAGATCTTGTAGATCAGCGGCTTCATCGAGTGCGAGTTCTCGACGACGTTCTGGACCGAGAAGTCCGAGGTGACGTGCGCGTAGGTCAGTGCCGCGAACGCGAAGGCGATGCACGCGAAGGTGGCGAGCGCCGCCGGCACCGCGACGCTGCGCAGGACCGGGTCGCCGGTGCGGCTCGCCCAGACCGGCATCACCATCTGCGTCAGGGACAGGGCGAGCGCCAGGGCGAGGGCGTAGTGACCAACCTCGATCAGCACCAGGGCGACCTTTCGGTGAGCGTGAAGTCCATCGGGACGGGAGATCGGTCGACGGCTCTCCCGCCCGGCGTCCTGCCGCGGCGGATCGCGGACGTCACCTTAGTCCGCTTCGTGCCGAGCGCCGCCAAGACCTTCCGCCGCACGGGGAGGAACTATTGGACGGCGGTGCGGGAGACGGGCTCGGCCTGCGCTTGACCCGGCTTGCCGGTGCCTTCCTGCCAGCGCCCCTGCGCCTTGAGGGCGTCGGCGACCTCGCGGGGCATGTAGGTCTCGTCGTGCTTGGCGAGCACCGTGTCGGCGCGGAAGATCCCGTCGGGCTCCAGCACGCCCTCGGTCACCACGCCCTGGCCCTCGCGGAAGAGGTCGGGCAGCAGGCCGCGGTAGCGCACCTGCACGGTCGAGCCGGTATCGGTGACGGCGAACGCCACCTTGCCGTCGGCCTCGCGCTTGAGCGAGCCGGCCTCGACCAGCCCGCCGAGGCGGAAGCGGGTGCCCGGTGCGACCTTCTGGCCCGCCACCTCGGTGGGCGAGCGGAAGAACACGATCGTGTCGCGCATCGCCGAGAGGACGAGCCCGAGGGCCACCGCCAGCACGGCGCCGCAGACGAGGATGAGGACGGAACGGCGGCGCCGGCGCGTCATGATGCGGAGCTCAGGCGGGGCGGCGGGGGAGGGGGGTGGCGAGGGTCATGCGCGGCGTCTCCCGGGGGCGGCCGGCACGGGGCCGGCTCTGTTGGTTGTCGGTGTATAGCAGAGCTTGCGCGGCGGTGCCGAGAACCGCGAGGGCCTGAACCCTCCCCCCTCTGCGGGGGAGGGTGCCCGGCGGAGCCGGGCGGGAGAGGGGAACCACGCTTCCGGATAGACCTGAACCGTTGGGAAGAGCGCGAACTGGATCAGCGTCGCGCTCCCCTCTCCCGGCCTGCTCCGCAGGCCACCCTCCCCCGCGGAGGGGGGAGGGGTCGGGCGTCGCGATCGTCACGGCGCCGCCTTTGCCGTGACGACTCCCATCTCCCGGGCGGCCTCCTCCACCGGCGCGAGCCTGGCCGGATCGTTCCCGAGCGCGGTCCGCGCCTGCGCCAGGATCTCCTCCGCCTTCGACCGCTCGCCCAGCACCCCGTAGGAGCGCACCAGCCGGGCCCATTCCTCCGGCGTCCCGCCCTTCTCGGCGAGGCGCTGGGCCAGCCCCTCGACCATGCCGCGGACCATCCCGCGCTGCTCCTCGCTCATGCCCGGACCCGCGGCGGGCTTGGGCGCGGGAGACGGCGCGGTGCCGTCGAGGCGGGCGAGGCTGTCGCGCACCATCGGCAGCCAGGGCGCCTCGGGCGGCGCTCCCGCCGCGAGCGCGGCGTAGCGGGTGCGGGCCTGGGCACGGTCGCCGTCCTGCTCGGCGGCGCGGGCGAGGTAGAATTGCGGCTTGACCGCGTTGGGATCCTGCCTGAGCGCCCGCTCGAAGGCGTCGCGGGCCCGCGACGAGACCACCCCGTCGCCCGTCGCCACCAGGGCCTCGCCGTAATCGGCGAGCCGGGTCGCATCCTCGCCGAGCAGCCTGAGCGAATTCTCGTAGGCCTTGATCGCGTCCTCCCCGCGGCCGACGCGCAGGTAGACCGGCGCCAGCACCGCCCAGCCGCGGCCGTCCTCCGGCGCCTTGGCGAGGTGGGCCTCGATCTGCGCCACCGCCGCCGCGAGGTCGTTGCCGGCTGCCCGCGCATGGGCCAGGCGCTCGGCCTGGGGCTGGGCCGGCAGGTCCGGCGAGCCGTACATGCCGTAGACGAGGAGAGCCACCAGCGGCACCGTCGAGAGGGCGAAGGCGGAGGCCGCGCGGCGCCGGCGCAGGGCCGGCTCGCCGACCGCCCCGGCGGTGCGGCCGGGCTCGCGGCTCGCCCGCAGCAGGCGGCGCGCCGCCTCCGCCCGGGCGGCCTCCGCCTCCGGCTCGGCGAGCAGCCCGCGGGCGGCGTCGCGGTCGATCTCCCGCAACTGGTCGCGGTAGAAGCCGGTCTCGGTGGCGATGCGCGCTTCGCCCTCCGGTACGGCCGCGAGCGCGAGGCGGCGCGACATCGGCCAGAGCAGGGCGAGCACCGCCAGGCCGGTCATGAGCGCGAAGATGAACCAGATCGCCGTCATGCCACTTCTGTATCCCCCGGGCCCGGGAGACACGATTCTGGCCCGTGGCGACACGGTGTCACGTACGGACAATCCCCGAAGGAATGACCTTTCGGGCCATGGGGGTCCAAGGCCCCCGCCTCAGCGCGGCGCCACCGGCCAGAACAGGCTGATCAGCAGCGTGCCGACCACGACCACCATGAGCGAGAGCGGCAGGCCGAGGCGGGCATAGTCGCCGAAGCGATAGCCGCCCGGGCCCATCACCAGGGTGTTGCACTGGTGGCCGATCGGGGTGAGGAAGTCGCAGGCCGCTCCCACCGACACCGCCATCAGGAACGGGTCCGGGTTGAGCCCGAGCTTCTGGGCGAGGCTGGCGCCGATCGGCCCCATCACCAGCACCGTCGCGGCGTTGTTGAGGAACGGCGTCACCGCCATCGCGGCGATCAGCAGGAGGCCGATCGCCAGCATCGGCGGGACGCTGTGCATCAGGCTCGACAGGTTGCTGGCGATGAGGTCGGTGCCGCCGGTCGCCCGCACCGCGTCGCTCACCGGGATCAGGGCGCCGAGCAGCACGATCACCGGCCACTCGATCGTCTCGTAGGCCTCGTGCATGGTCATGACGCGCAAAAGCAGCAGCAGCACCGCCGCGCCGAAGAACGCCATCGCCACCGGCACGAGATGGAGCGCCACCAGCGCCATCGCCCCGGCCAGCACCGCGATCGGGATGTAGCTGCGGCGGCTGTGGCCGAGCGCGAGCTTGCGCTCGGCGAGCGGCAGCAGGCCAAATTCCGTGAGCACCTCGGCCAGCCGCTCGGGGGCCGAGCGCAGCACCACCACGTCGCCGGCGCGCAGGCGCACGCTGCCGATGCGCCGGGTGATCGCCGCGCCGGAGCGGCTCACCGCGAGGAGCGCCGTGCCGTGGCGCCCGGCGAGGTCGACGCCCGCCGCGGTGGTGCCGGCGAGCGCCGAGCCGTCCGGGATCACCGCCTCGATCACCGCGACCTCGCCGGCAGAGCTCTGCGCGCCGACGAGGGTGAGCCTGGCCCGCGCCACCAGGCGCTCCAGGTCCTCCGGTTCGCCGTCGAGGAGCAGGATGTCGTCGGCCTGAAGCCGCCAGTCCGGCCCCGGCACGTAGCGGCGGAAGCGCTCGCGGATGACGGTCGCCACCGTCACGTCGCCGTCGCCGAGCGCCTCCAGCTCGCCCACCGTGGCGCCGACGAGGGGCGAGTCCGCCGAGAGGCAGGCCTCGGTGGTGTAGGCCTCGATCCGGAAGGCGTCGGCCAGCGAGCTCCCGGGGCGCCGGTCCTTCGGCAGCAGCCGGTAGCCCAACGACAGGAAGGCGAGGCCCGCCACCGCGAGGCCGAGGCCCACGGGCGTGAAGTCGAACATCCCGAAGGGCTCGCCGACCACGTCGGCCCGCACCTTGGCGACGATGATGTTGTTCGACGAGCCGACGAGCGTCACGAGGCCGCCGATCAGCGAGGCGAAGGACATCGGCATCAGGAGCTGCGAGGCCGACGTGCCGGTCTTGCGGCCGAGCTGGATCGCCACCGGCATCAGGATCGCGAGCGCCCCGATGTTCTTGGTGACGACCGAGAGGCCCATCACCGCGCCGGCGAGCGCCGGCACCTGCTGGCGGGGCTTGCGCAGGTAGGGCAGGAACGGACGCATCGCGCTCTCGATCACGCCGGAGCGGGAGACGGCGGACGAGATCACCAGCGCGCTCATCACGATGATCACCACGTCGTCGGCGAAGCCGTCGAACGCCTTCGACGCCGGCACCAGCCCGAGCGCGACGCCGGCGACGAGGGAGAGGAGCGCCACGAGGTCGTAGGGCAGCCGCCCCCAGACGAAGAGCAGGACGGTGACCCCGATGAGGCCGAAGGCGAGGCCCTGGTCGAGGGTCATGCGCGGGGCTTGCGGGCGTGGGGGCGAGTCATGCGCGGCGGCGATCCTGCTGCGGGGTATCGAGCCCTCCTAGATTGGGTGGGACGCGGCGGCGCCCAGGGCGGAATCGCTGAAGAGTTGCGTTGGGTGGCGCCTTTCCGCCAACCGCCGCGCCGATTAGGCTCTGCACCGACACGACCGCCCAGGAGAAAAGATTGGGTCGCGGGATCCCCTCTCCCGAGTGGGAGAGGGGTAGGGGTGAGGGTGGCGCGCTTCCGAATAGATCTGAACCGCTACGCTGCCAGCACGACGCTCTCAGCTTTACACTGAAGCGTGTCACCCTCACCCCCGGCCCCTCTCCCACACGGGAGAGGGGGGATCGCGCGCATCTTTCGTCCGCGAACAGTCCTGTGTCGCCCCGGGAGAGCCCATTATGCACGATACGGTCCACCAGCCCGGTCGGCTCTCGATCGCCGAGTTCGACCGCTTCGTCGATGCGCAGCGCGACGAGCGCGACTGGGAGCTCGTCGACGGCGACGTCGTCATGATGACGAACCCGACGGAGAACCACGAGCAGATCGCCGGCAACATCGGCGCGCCGCTGAAGCTCGCGATGGATGCTCAGGGCTGCCGCAGCTACCAGGGCGGGATGCGGGTGCAGCGCGACGAGCACGGACAGGGCCGTGACAAGCCCAAGCCCGACATCGTCGTGCGCTGCGGGCCGCGGCAGAACCGGACCTTCGTCACCGACCCGCTGGTCGTCGTCGAGGTGCTGTCGCCGAGCACCATGGACCGCGACCGCGGACCCAAGCTCGCCTTCTACAAGACGCTGCCGACGCTCCGACACATCGTCCTCGTCTATCAGGACCAGATGCGGGTGGAGCATTATCGGCGCGAGCCGGAGGGTTGGGTCTGCGACGTGCTGACCGCGCCCGACCATGCCCTGCGGTTCGAGGCGGTGGCGTTCGAGATCGCCCTCGACCGGGTCTATTTCGACGTCCCGGTCCTGCGTCCGATCGTGGGAGGCTGATCAGGCGGAGCCCGACCACCCGTCGCACGTTGGTGCGGGATTGCCCGATCCGAGACCCCGCATGAGCTTCGCCTTCCTCACCCGCGCCTTCGGGCGCGACGCGACCGACGCGGTCGAGGAGCCGGAGGCCGCCGCGGCCCGGGCCTCGCGGCGCGACCGGCGGGCGGGGCGCGCGGACGCGGTGGTGACCGAGGCCCTGGCCCAGAAGGTGCTGCACGCCTTCCTGCAGAACCGCCACCAGACCCTGGTGCCGCTGACCCTGAACCTCCGGGTGCTGGAGCCGGGCCAGCGCGACCTCGTCATCCAGGCGATGGCGGCGGCCTTCCTGGCCCAGGGGCGCCGGCAGGACCCGGCCCCGGTGCGCGACGCGCTCGCCCGGATCAGCGCGGCGGAAGCCGAGCGCCAGCGCCTCGACAAGGCGCTGGCCGCCCCGCTGGCGCTCGGCGATCTCCTCGACGCGATCCTGGACGCCGATCTCGGCGCCTACGCCTACGTCGCCTCGCTGCTCGCCGTCGACCAGCGCCGCAGGGTCAACCAGCTGTATCTGGCCTATCTCGCCGAGCGGCTGGGGCTGGCCGAGGACGTGGTGTCGAGCCTGCACCGGCGCTACCGGGTCTGATACTGCGTCTTTTGCGGCGGCGGCCCGGGGCTTCTCCTGCCGCCGGCCCGCCGCTACCCTGGCGGGATCGTCGTACGACCGGTTCCACCTTTTCTCCGAGTTCCGATTGTCTCCGAGTCTTACGCCCCGCAGCCGCTCCGGCGCCCAGTCCCGCGACGAGACGTCTCCGGCGGACGGGCCGTTTCCCGCCGCCCCGGTCTCCCGCGCCCGGCCGGCGCCGCTCTCCGCCGATGCGCGGCTGCTCGCGATCGCCGCCGACCACCTGCGCCGTCTCGGCCACCGGCAGGTCACCGTGGTCGGGGTCGCGGCGGAAGCCGGCATGACGCATGCCAACGTCTACCGCTACTTCCCGTCGAAGACCGCCCTCGTCGACGCGGTGGCGGGCCGCTGGCTGCGCGAGGTCGAGGCCGAGCTCGGCGCCATCGCGGACGCGCCCGACCCCGCCGACGACAAGCTCGAACGCCTGCTGCTCGCGCTCGCCTCGATGCAGCGCGAGGTGCTGGCGCGGGACCCGCACCTGTTCGCGGTCCATCGCGACGCCACGGTCGAGTCGCGGCCGATCGCCCGGCGTCACCGCGGCCGCCTGCGCCAGCTGGTCGAGCGGGTGATCGAGGAGGGGATGAATGCCGGCACCTTCTCGCTGCGCGACCGCGAGCGCGGCCTCGCCTTCATCTTCGATACCAGCCACCGCTTCCTGCACCCGGTCTCGATCCAGCTCGACGCCGAGGTTCCACGCGATCTGATCGAGGCGCGCCTTAGTGCGATCATCCGGGCGATGCTGCGGATCCTGCGCATCGGGACCCTGTAAGGCTGCTGACAAACTTACGAAAATGTAACGCGCGGTGGGACATCGCGGCAAAATATTGATTCGACTGACGGATTCAGATCATGTGACGAGCCGAGAGCGCGGCGTTAGCGCTGCCCCGGCGCCCCGCGCAAGGCCTTCGGGTTGTCGGCCCCGGCTTTTTTCGCCAAAGAGGCACCCGCCGGCGCGGGCTCCTCGCGAGCGGACCCCGGCCCCCGACGGTTCCACCACACCGCGAAGGATCGGTTCACACATGGCACGCAAGAAGATCGCGCTCATCGGCGCTGGACAGATCGGCGGCACGCTCGCGCACCTCGCCGGCCTCAAGGAGCTGGGCGACGTCGTGCTGTTCGACATCGCCGACGGCGTGCCGCAGGGCAAGGGCCTCGACATCGCCGAGTCGGCTCCGGTCGACGGCTTCGACGCCAAGTACTCGGGTGCCAGCGACTACAGCGCGATCGCCGGGGCCGACGTGGTGATCGTGACCGCCGGCGTGCCGCGCAAGCCCGGCATGAGCCGCGACGACCTGATCGGCATCAACCTGAAGGTGATGGAAGCGGTCGGCAACGGCATCAAGACCCACGCCCCGAACGCCTTCGTGATCTGCATCACCAACCCGCTCGACGCGATGGTGTGGGCGCTGCAGAAGTTCTCCGGCCTCGACCCGAAGAAGATCGTCGGCATGGCCGGCGTGCTCGACTCGGCCCGCTTCCGCCACTTCCTGGCCGAGGAGTTCCAGGTCTCGGTCGAGGACGTCACCGCCTTCGTGCTCGGCGGCCACGGCGACGACATGGTGCCGCTGGTGCGCTACTCGACGGTGGCCGGCGTGCCGCTGCCCGACCTCGTCAAGCTGGGCTGGACCACCCAGGAGAAGCTCGACGCCATGGTCGAGCGGACCCGCAAGGGCGGCGGCGAGATCGTCAACCTGCTCAAGACCGGCTCGGCCTTCTACGCGCCGGCGGCCTCCGCCATCGCGATGGCCGAGAGCTACCTCAAGGACAAGAAGCGGGTCCTGCCCTGCGCGGCCCACCTCACCGGCCAGTACGGCGTCGACGGCCTGTTCATCGGCGTGCCGATCGTGATCGGCGAGAACGGCGTCGAGCGCATCGTCGAGGTCGAGTTCTCCGGTGAGGAGAAGGCGATGTTCGAGAAGTCGGTCAATTCCGTGAAGGGCCTGGTCGAGGCCTGCAAGGGCATCAACGGCGCGCTGGCGTAAGGCCTGACGGGCGGTGCGGGCAGATCCCGCGCCGCCTCCCCTGACGCCCGCCTGACTTAAGAAAGCTTGTCGCCCCATGAACATCCACGAGTATCAAGCCAAGGCCGTCCTCAAGGAGTTCGGCCTGCCGGTCTCGAACGGCCGCGCCATCTTCAAGGCCTCCGAGGCCGAGGCCGCCGCCAAGGAGCTGGGCGGTCCGCTCTGGGTCGTGAAGTCCCAGATCCACGCCGGCGGGCGCGGCAAGGGCAAGTTCAAGGAGGCCGAGGCCGGCGAGAAGGGCGGCGTGCGCCTCGCCAAGTCGGTCGAGGAGGTCAAGGCCTTCTCCGAGCAGATGCTCGGCCGCACCCTCGTGACGGTGCAGACCGGCGAGGCCGGCAAGCAGGTCAACCGCCTCTACATCGAGGACGGCTCCGACATCGAGACCGAGTTCTACCTGTCGATGCTCGTCGACCGCGAGACCGGCAAGGTCGCCTTCGTGGTCTCGACCGAGGGCGGCATGGACATCGAGCAGGTCGCCCACGACACCCCTGAGAAGATCATCACCTTCTCGGTCGACCCGGCCACCGGCGCGATGCCGCATCACGGCCGTGCGGTCGCCAAGGCGCTCGGCCTCACCGGCCCGCTCGCCAAGGAGGCGGAGGATCTGACCACCAAGCTCTACCGGGCGTTCACCGCCAAGGACATGAGCATGCTGGAGATCAACCCGCTCATCGTCACCAAGGACGGGCACCTGAAGTGCCTGGACGCCAAGATCTCGTTCGATTCGAACAGCCTCTACCGCCAGCCGGAGATCGTGCAGCTGCGCGACATCACCGAGGAGGACGAGAAGGAGATCGAGGCCTCGAAGTACGATCTCGCCTACATCGCGCTCGACGGCACCATCGGCTGCATGGTGAACGGCGCGGGTCTGGCCATGGCGACGCTCGACATCATCAAGCTCTACGGCGAGGAGCCGGCGAACTTCCTCGACGTCGGCGGCGGCGCCTCGGAGGAGAAGGTCACCGCGGCCTTCAAGATCATCACCGCCGACCCGAACGTGAAGGGCATCCTGGTCAACATCTTCGGCGGCATCATGAAGTGCGACGTGATCGCCAACGGGGTGATCGCGGCCGTGAAGGCGGTGGGCCTGCAGGTCCCGCTGGTGGTGCGCCTCGAGGGCACCAACGTCGAGAAGGGCAAGGAGATCATCCGCTCCTCGGGCCTCAACGTGATCCCGGCCGACGACCTCGACGACGCGGCGCAGAAGATCGTCGCGGCGGTGCGCAAGGGCTGATACGCGGCGCGGGCTCTGGGGGAACGAGGGCAATGAGCAAGCTGACGATCACTCTCGAAAGTCACGTCATGGCCCTGCTCCAGAACCTGGCCGACGAGCGGAACGCGTCCGTGCAGGAAGTCGCCACCGAGGTCATCGAAGGCGCTCTCGAAGGCCAGCGCGAGAAGGCGCGTCAGCGCCTCCTCGCACTGATCGACGCTACGGAAGGCGACGTCGGACCGATCACGTGGAAGCGGGAAGATCTCTATGATCGTTGACTGCTTCATCGACACGAACGTGCTCGTCTACGCGATCTCCGGCGCACCCGACGAGGCCGAAAAGGCGCGCCAAGCCCGCGAGATCGTGGCCCGGCGCAAGTTCGGGACCTCCGGTCAGGTGCTGCAGGAGTTCTTCGTCGTCGCGACCCGCAAGATCCGGCGTGGCATCTCGGTCGAGCAGGCCCTGCAGATCATCGACGAGTTCGACGATCTGCCCTGCGTCCCGACCGATGCTCAGCTCGTGCGCGAGGGAATCCTCGCGTCGCAGCGCTTCAACATCTCGTACTGGGACGGGGCCATCCTGGCGGCAGCCGAGAAGCTCCGGGCGCCCATCCTCTACACCGAAGATCTCTCTCACGACAAAATGTACGGATCCGTCCGCGTCGTGAATCCCTTCAAGGCACACTGAGCCGACAGACCCCGCAGGAGTCGGAATGTCCATCCTCATCGACAAGAACACCAAGGTCATCTGCCAGGGCTTCACCGGCAAGAACGGGACCTTCCACTCCGAGCAGGCGATCGCCTACGGCACCAAGATGGTCGGCGGCACCTCGCCGGGGAAGGGCGGCGCGACCCATCTCGGCCTGCCGGTGTTCGACACCGTGAAGGAGGCCCGCCACGCCACCGGCGCCGACGCCTCGGTGGTCTACGTGCCGCCGCCGGGCGCCGCCGACGCGATCTGCGAGGCGATCGACGCCGAGATCCCGCTGATCGTCTGCATCACGGAAGGGATTCCGGTCCTCGACATGGTGCGCGTCAAGCGCTCGCTCGAGGGCTCGAAGTCGCGCCTGATCGGCCCGAACTGCCCCGGCATCGTCACCGCCGGCGAGTCGAAGATCGGCATCATGCCGGCCAACATCTTCCGTCCGGGCTCGGTCGGCATCGTGTCGCGCTCCGGCACCCTGACCTACGAGGCGGTGTTCCAGACCACCAACGAGGGCCTCGGCCAGACCACCGCGGTCGGCATCGGCGGCGACCCGGTCAAGGGCACCGAGTTCATCGACATGCTCGAGATGTTCCTGGCCGACGACAAGACCGAGTCGATCGTGATGATCGGCGAGATCGGCGGCTCGGCCGAGGAAGAGGCGGCGCAGTTCATCCGTGACGAGGCCAAGCGCGGCCGCAAGAAGCCGATGGTCGGCTTCATCGCCGGCCGCACGGCGCCTCCCGGCCGCCGCATGGGGCACGCCGGCGCGATCATCTCGGGCGGCAAGGGCGGCGCCGAGGACAAGATCGCCGCGATGGAGGAGGCCGGCATCCGCGTCTCGCCGTCGCCGGCGCGCCTCGGCAAGACCCTGGTCGAGGTCCTGAAGGGTTGATCCCTTTCGCCTCGCGCATGGCAGACGTGGCGTGCGGGATTTGCCTCCCGCACCCACATTGCAAGCAAACGTCAACTCTCTTGAGTTCGTAAGACATCCTCGCGCCCGCTCCCTCGGGCGCCCCCACCGTCGACGGACCGCCATTCTCCCGCCTCACCCGGAGGCGAGACACCGGCCCCCGATCGACCAGCGCGGATAGACAGATCGCCATGGCACGCCAGGACGCGAACGACGCCCTCCTCGGAACCTCGTTCCTCTACGGAGGCAACGCCGATTACATCGAGGAGCTCTACGCGACCTACACCCGGGATCCCAACGCGGTGGACCCCGAGTGGCGCAGCTTCTTCTCCGGCCTGAAGGAGGAGAGCGCGATCGTGGTCAAGAACGCCGAGGGCGCGTCCTGGGCGAAGCCGAACTGGCCGATCGCCGCCAACGGCGAGATCGTCTCGGCGCTCGACGGCAACTGGGCGCAGATCGAGAAGGCGGTCGGCGAGAAGATCAAGGCCAAGCAGGAGGCCAAGGGCCAGGCGGCCACCCCGGCCGACGTGCTCCAGGCCACCAAGGATTCGGTCCGCGCGATCATGCTGATCCGCGCCTACCGCATGCGCGGTCACCTGCACGCCAAGCTCGATCCCCTCGGCCTGCAGCCGCGCGGCGACCACGAGGAGCTGCACCCGCAGCATTACGGCTTCGCCGAGTCCGATTGGGACCGTCCGATCTTCCTCGACAACGTGCTCGGCCTCGAATTCGGCACCATCCGGGAGATCGTCGCGATCCTGGAGCGGACCTACTGCCAGACCCTCGGCGTCGAGTTCATGCACATCTCCGATCCGGAGGAGAAGGCCTGGATCCAGGAGCGCATCGAGGGCAAGGACAAGGAGATCTCCTTCACCGAGCAGGGAAGGCGGGCGATCCTCAACAAGATGATCGAGGCGGAAGGCTTCGAGAAGTTCCTCGACCTCAAGTATACCGGCACCAAGCGCTTCGGCCTCGACGGCTCCGAGGCGATGGTCCCGGCGCTCGAGCAGATCATCAAGCGCGGCGGGGCGCTCGGCGTCACCGACATCGTGCTCGGCATGGCGCATCGCGGCCGCCTCAACGTGCTCGCCAACGTGATGAGCAAGCCGTTCCGGGCGATCTTCCACGAGTTCAAGGGCGGCTCGTCGTCGCCTGCCGAGGTCGAGGGCTCGGGCGACGTGAAGTACCACCTCGGCGCCTCGAGCGACCGGGCCTTCGACGGCAACACCGTCCACCTCTCGCTGACCGCCAACCCGTCGCATCTCGAGATCGTCGATCCGGTGGTGCTCGGCAAGGTGCGCGCCAAGCAGGACCAGACCGGCGACGAGCAGCGCACCACCGTGCTGCCGCTCCTCATCCACGGCGACGCCGCCTTCGCGGGCCAGGGCGTGGTGGCGGAGTGCTTCGGCCTGTCGGGCCTGAAGGGCCACCGCACCGGCGGCTCGATCCACTTCATCATCAACAACCAGATCGGCTTCACCACCGATCCGCGCTTCTCGCGCTCCTCGCCCTATCCGTCCGACGTGGCGAAGATGGTCGAGGCGCCGATCTTCCACTGCAACGGCGACGACCCCGAGGCCGTCACCTTCGCGGCCAAGATCGCCACCGAGTACCGGCAGAAGTTCCACAAGCCGGTGGTGATCGACATGCTCTGCTACCGCCGCTTCGGCCACAACGAGGGCGACGAGCCCGCGTTCACCCAGCCGAAGATGTACCAGATCATCCGCAAGCACCCCTCAACGCTCGAGACCTACGGCAAGCGGCTGACCGAGAGCGGCGTGGTGAGCCAGAAGGAACTCGACGACCGCAAGGCCGAGTTCCGCGCCACCCTCGACAGCGAGTTCGACATCGCCACCGGCTACAAGGCCAACAAGGCCGACTGGCTCGACGGCCGCTGGTCGGGCCTGAAGGCGGTGCGCGAGGACGAGGACGACCCGCGCCGCGGCCGCACCGGCGTGCCGGCCGACACCCTGCGGGCGATCGGGACGGCCATCACCACGGTGCCGCAGGACTTCCACCTGCACCGCACCATCCGGCGCTTCCTCGACAACCGCGCCAAGGCGATCGAGACCGGCGAGGGCCTGGACTGGGCGACCGCCGAGGCGCTCGCCTTCGGCTCGCTCCTCACGGAAGGCCACCGGGTCCGCCTGTCGGGTCAGGACGTCGAGCGCGGCACCTTCTCGCAGCGCCACTCGGTGGTGATCGACCAGGAGAACGAGGAGCGCTACACGCCCCTCAACCACATCAAGGACGGCCAGAGCCGCTACGAGGTCATCAACTCGATGCTCTCGGAGGAGGCGGTGCTCGGCTTCGAGTACGGCTACTCGCTGGCCGAGCCGAACTCCCTGGTTCTGTGGGAGGCGCAGTTCGGCGACTTCGCCAACGGCGCGCAGGTCGTGGTCGACCAGTTCATCTCGTCCGGTGAGCGCAAGTGGCTGCGCATGTCGGGCCTGGTGATGCTGCTGCCGCACGGCTACGAGGGCCAGGGTCCGGAGCACTCGTCCGCCCGTCTCGAGCGCTACCTGCAGATGTGCGCCGAGGACAACATGCAGGTCGCCAACTGCACGACGCCCTCGAACTACTTCCACATCCTGCGCCGCCAGCTGAAGCGGGACTTCCGCAAGCCGCTGGTGCTGATGACCCCGAAGTCGCTGCTGCGGCACAAGCGGGCGGTCTCGGCCCTCTCGGACATCGCCGAGGGCTCGACCTTCCACCGGGTGCTGTGGGACGACGCCGAGAAGGCGCAGGACGGCGTGAAGCTGTCGAAGGACGACAAGGTCCGGCGCGTCGTGCTCTGCTCGGGCAAGGTCTATTACGACCTCTACGAGGAGCGCGAGAAGCGCGGCATCTCCGACGTGTACCTGATGCGCGTCGAGCAGCTCTACCCGTTCCCGCTGAAGTCGCTCGCCACCGAGATCTCGCGCTTCCGCAACGCCGAGGTGGTGTGGTGCCAGGAGGAGCCCAAGAACATGGGCTCGTGGGCCTTCGTCGAGCCCTACCTCGAGTGGGTCCTCAACCAGGCCGGCTCCGCCTCCAAGCGCCCGCGCTACGTCGGCCGCCCGGCCTCGGCCTCGACCGCCGTCGGCCTGATGTCGAAGCACCTCGACCAGCTCCAGGCCTTCCTCAACGAGGCCCTGGCGGTCTGATCATCCTTCACCGGCGCCCCTCGCGGGGCGCCGCCTGATCCTTGCAGTTCCGGGCGACAGTCCTCGCCCCAACCCTGACGGAAGACATGGCCACCGAAATCCGCGTCCCGACGCTCGGCGAGTCCGTGAGCGAGGCCACGATCGGCCGCTGGTTCAAGAAGCCCGGCGACACCGTGAAGGCCGACGAGCCCCTGGTCGAGCTCGAGACCGACAAGGTCACCCTGGAGGTCAACGCCCCGGCCTCGGGCCAGCTCGGCGACATCGTCGCCAAGGACGGCGAGACGGTGGAGCCCGGCGCGCTCCTCGGCTCGATCGTCGAGGGCGGCGCCTCCGCCGGCAACGGCGCGGCCCCGAAGGCCGAGGCTCCCAAGGCTGAGGCTCCGAAGGCCGCCGCCGAGGCGCCGGCCAAGTCCTCGTCGGCGTCTTATGGCAGCCACGGCGACGCCGCTCCGAAGGGTCACGCTTCCGGCGATCACGGCCCGGCGGTCGCGCGCCTCGCCCACGAATCCGGCGTCGACCCGTCGTCGCTCAAGGGCAGCGGCAAGGACGGTCGGGTGACCAAGGGCGACATGCTCTCGGCGATCTCGTCGGGCGCCTCGGCCCCCGCCCCGGCTCCGGCCCCGCAGGTCGCCCGCGCTCCGTCCGCCCCGGACGATGCCTCCCGCGAGGAGCGGGTGCGCATGACCAAGCTGCGCCAGACCATCGCCCGGCGCCTCAAGGACGCGCAGAACACCGCCGCGATGCTGACGACGTTCAACGACGTCGACATGGGCGCGGTGATGGCCCTGCGCCAGCAGTACAAGGACGTGTTCGAGAAGAAGCACGGCGCCAAGCTCGGCTTCATGGGCTTCTTCACCAAGGCGGTGATCGGCGCCCTGAAGGACGTGCCGGCGGTGAACGCCGAGATCGACGGCCAGGACATCGTCTACAAGAACTACTACCACGTCGGCATCGCGGTCGGGACCGACAAGGGCCTGGTCGTGCCGGTGGTGCGCGACGCCGACCAGCTGTCGATCGCCGGCATCGAGAAGGCCATCACCGGCTTCGGCCGCAAGGCCCGCGACGGCAAGCTGTCGATCGAGGACATGCAGGGCGGCACGTTCACGATCACCAACGGCGGCATCTACGGCTCGCTGATGTCGACCCCGATCCTCAACGCGCCGCAATCGGGCATCCTCGGCATGCACCGCATCGAGGAGCGTCCGGTCGTGCGAGGCGGCAAGATCGAGGCGCGGCCGATGATGTACCTCGCCCTGTCCTACGATCACCGGATCGTCGACGGGAAGGAGGCCGTGACCTTCCTGGTGCGGGTCAAGGAGGCCCTGGAGGACCCGGCGCGCCTCGTGCTCGACCTCTAAGGCGCAACATCGAGCCCCTTCCCCGCCCGGGGGAGGGGCCTCTCGCATCGGGGAGCGGCTTACGATGGACAAGGTCCTGGTGGTCACCGGCGGCAGCCGCGGCATCGGCCGGGCGGTCTCGTTACGGGCGGCGCGGGCCGGCTGGCGGGTCTGCTTCTCCTACGTCGCGGCCAAGGACGCCGCAGACGCCCTGGTGCGGGAGATCGAGGAGCACGGCGGCCAGGCACTGGCCGTGCGGAGCGACGTCGCGGTCGAGGCCGACATCCCGGCCCTGTTCCGGGCGGCCGACGGCCTCGGCACGCTCGGCGGCCTCGTCAACAACGCGGGCGTCGTCGACTACGCGGCGCGGGTCGACGAGATGACCTTCGCGCGGCTCAACCGGATGATGACCACCAACGTCATCGGCTCGTTCCTGTGCGCCGGCGAGGCGGTGCGGCGGATGTCGACCCGCCACGGCGGGCAGGGCGGCGTCATCGTCAACATCTCGTCGGTCGCCGCGCGCCTCGGCGCGCCGGGCCAGTACGTCGACTACGCGGCGTCCAAGGGCGCCATCGACACCTTCACCACCGGCTTGGCCGGCGAGGTCGCCCAGGAGGGGATCCGGGTCAACGGCGTCGCCCCCGGCCTGATCGAGACCGAGATCCATGCCAGCGGCGGCCAGCCGGACCGGCTGGCGCGGTTGAGCCCGCTCGTGCCGATGAAGCGCGCCGGCACCGCCGACGAGATCGCGGCCGCGGTGCTGTGGCTCCTCTCGGACGACGCCTCCTACGCCACCGGCGCGACGCTGACGATCTCGGGCGGCCGCTAGCCCCCCTCAATCCCACTCTCTCATCCGGCGGCGGAGCCTCGACAGCCCGCCGCTCCCAACCTCGCGAGTTGTGATTCGATGTCCTCCTACGATCTCGTCGTCATCGGCACCGGCCCCGGCGGCTACGTCTGCGCGCTCCGCGCCGCCCAGCTCGGCCTGAAGACCGCCGTGGTCGAGAAGCGCCCGACCCATGGCGGCACCTGCCTCAATGTCGGCTGCATCCCCTCGAAGGCCCTGTTGCACGCCTCCGAAGCGTTCGAGGAGACGACCAAGCACCTGCCCGTGCTCGGCATCACCGTCGGCGAGCCGAAGCTCGACCTCGCCAAGATGATGGCGTTCAAGCAGGACGGCGTCGACGGCAACACCAAGGGCGTCGCGTTCCTCCTGAAGAAGAACGGCGTCGACGCGTTCCAGGGCACCGGCCGTCTCGCCGGCGCCGGCCGGGTCGAGGTCATCTCGGAGGACGGCGGCAACCAGATCCTCGAGGCCAAGAACGTCGTGATCGCGACGGGCTCGGATGTCACCAACCTGCCGGGCGTCACCATCGACGAGGAGGTCGTGGTCTCCTCCACCGGCGCCCTCGACCTGACCAAGGTCCCGGGCAAGCTCGTGGTCATCGGCGCCGGCGTGATCGGCCTCGAACTCGGTTCGGTCTGGCGCCGCCTCGGCGCCGAGGTCACCGTGGTCGAGTATCTCGACCGGATCCTGCCGGGCATGGACGGCGAGGTCGGCAAGCAGTTCCAGCGCATCCTCCAGAAGCAGGGCATCCAGTTCCGCCTGTCGCAGAAGGTGACGGGTGTCGAGCGCAGCAACGTCGGCGCCAAGGTCACGGTGGGGCCGGCCGCGGGCGGCGCCGCCGAGGTGCTGGAGGCCGACGTGGTCCTCGTGGCGATCGGCCGCGTGCCCTACACCGCGGGCCTCGGCCTCGACACGGTCGGCGTCCAGCTCGACAATAAGGGCCGGATCCAGACCGACGACCGCTACGCCACCAACGTCACCGGGATCTACGCCATCGGCGACGTGATCGCCGGCCCGATGCTCGCCCACAAGGCCGAGGACGAGGGCGTCGCGGTGGCGGAGATCCTGGCCGGTAAGGCCGGGCACGTGAATTACGGCGTGATCCCGAACGTGGTCTACACCACGCCGGAGGTCGCCTCGGTCGGCAAGTCCGAGGAGGAGCTGAAGAAGGACGGGATCACCTACAACACCGGCAAGTTCCCGTTCACCGCGAACGGCCGCGCCAAGGTGAACCACACCACCGACGGCTTCGTGAAGGTGCTGGCCGACGCCGCGACCGACCGGGTGCTCGGCGTCCACATCGTTGGGCCCGATGCCGGCAACCTCATCATGGAGGTCGCGGTGGCGATGGAGTTCGGCGCCTCGTCGGAGGACATCGCCCGCACCTGCCACGCCCACCCGACCCTGACCGAGGCGGTGAAGGAAGCCGCGCTCGCGGTGGAGAAGCGCGCGCTGCATATGTGAGCGCGACGCCCAGAGGCACGCCGCCCTGAACCCTCCCCCCTCTGCGGGGGAGGGTGGCCCGGCCGTGAGGCCGGGTCGGGAGAGGGGACCCGGCTTCCGGATATGACTGAGCCGTTGTGAAGGGTACTCACTGGATCAGCGTCGCGCTGCCCCTCTCCCGGCTCACTTCGTTCACCACCCTCCCCCGCAGAGGGGGGAGGGTTGAGCGCCAGGTTCGGCATTGTTTAGCTCTTGGATTCGACGAGTATGTATGACGGCCCGCCCGAGACAGGAGAACCTGCACGGGCGGATCAGGCCGATCGAAGAGGCGGGAGGATCCACGGCGATGGACGGTGCGGCAGCGAACGGCAACCCGGTTCCCCCCGCGGTCGTCGTGGTGATGGGCGTCTCGGGCTCCGGCAAGACCACGGTGGCGAGCCTGCTCGCCGGCCGGCTCGGCTGGGAATTCGAGGACGGGGACGACTTCCATCCGCAGGCCAATGTCGAGAAGATGCAGGCCGGCACCCCGCTCACCGACGAGGACCGCTGGCCCTGGCTCGCCGCCATCGCGGCCTGGATCGATAAAGTGCGTGCCGAGGGGCACCACGGGGTCGTGACCTGCTCGGGCCTCAAGCGCGCCTATCGCGACATCCTGGTCGGGGACCGGCCCGACGTGCGCCTCGTCTACCTCAAGGGCGACCGCGAGCTGATCGGCCGGCGCATGGCGGCCCGCCACGGGCACTTCATGCCGACGAGCCTGCTCGACAGCCAGTTCCGCACCCTGGAGGAGCCCGCGCCCGAGGAGAACCCGCTCGTGGTCTCGGTCGGCGCGACGCCGCAACAGATCGTCGCCGAGGTCGGCGAGGCCCTGACCGGGCAGGCGGTCCAAGGTCCCTGATCCGGAAGGCCCTTGATCCCCCCGCGGGCGGCCCGGCCCATTCCAGGTTTCTTAAGACTGGTTTTTGACAGTCCGCGGCGCCCGTGCCATCGCCGGGGCATGCTGGACAATACCTATGGCCGGTAACCCGCCCACCCCGCACGACACCCTCTTTCCCGGCGGCGGCGAGATGGGCGCGCGCCTGCGCGCCCACGACTGGGCGGTGACCGCGCTCGGGCCGGTCGCGGGCTGGCCGCAATCGCTGACCACGGCGGTGCGGATCATGCTGGGCTCCCGCTTCGCCATGTGGATGGCCTGGGGGCCCGACCTCACCTTCTTCTGCAACGACGCCTACAAGCCGACGCTCGGCGTGAAGGAGGCCTGGGCGCTGGGCTCGCGCTCGGACGTGGTCTGGGCCGAGATCTGGCCCGATATCGGCCCGCGCATCGCCCAGGTCCTGCGCACCGGCCAGGCGACCTGGGACGAGGCGCTGCTGCTGTTCCTGGAGCGGCGCGGCTTCACCGAGGAGAGCTACCACACCTTCTCCTACAGCCCGCTCGCCGACGAGTCCGGCACCGTCACCGGCATGCTCTGCGTCGTCTCGGAGGAGACCGAGCGGGTCATCGGCGAGCGGCGCCTGCGGTGTCTGCGCGATCTCGGCGCCGGGATGGCGGCGGCCCGGACCGCGGCGGAGGCCGGCGCGGTCGTCGCCGCCTGCCTCGGCGAGGGCACCCCCGACCTGCCGGTGGCGCTCGCCTACCTGACGGGCGACGAGCCGGCCCTGCTCGCCCGGGCGGGGCCCGGGCCGGACCACCCGGCCGCCGGGCGGGTGGCCGAGGCCGCGGCCGCCGCGCTGGCGCATCGCGATCCCGCCGGCCCGGCGACGGTGGCGGTGGACGCCCTCGGGCCGCTCTTTGCCGACATGCCAACCGGCCCCTGGGACCGTCCGCCCACCCACGCCCTCGTCGTGCCGATCGCCCGGCAGGGCCAGGACCACCCGGCCGGGGTATTCGTCGCAGGGCTCAACCCCTACCGGCCCCTCGACGAGGCGTATCGCGGCTTCGTCGATTTGTTCGTCGGCCAGGTCGCCACGGGGCTCGCCAACGCCAACGCCTACGAGGCCGAGCGGCGCCGGGCCGAGGCCTTCGCCGAGCTCGACCGGCAGAAGACCGTGTTCTTCTCCAACGTCAGCCACGAGTTCCGCACGCCGCTCACCCTGATGCTCGGTCCGCTGACCGAGGTGCTGGATGCCGCACCGGTCGACCCCGACACGCGCCGGCTGGTGGAGCTCGCCCACCGCAACGGCCTGCGGCTCCTGAAGCTCGTCAACGCGCTCCTCGATTTCTCGCGCATCGAGGCCGGCCGGGCCCAGGCGGCTTTCGAGCCCCTCGACCTCGCCCGCTTCACCGCGGAGCTGGCCTCGAGCTTCCGCTCGGCCACCGACAAGGCCGGCCTCGGTCTCGACGTCGAGTGCGTCCCCCTGCCGGAGCCCGCCTTCGTCGATCCAGAGATGTGGGAGAAGATCGTCCTCAACCTCGTCTCCAACGCCTTCAAGTTCACGCTTCAAGGCCGCATCGCCGTGCGGCTGCGGGCGCAAGCGGACCACGCGGTGCTCACGGTCTCGGATACCGGCCTCGGCATTCCGGAGGCCGAGCTGCCGCGGCTGTTCGAGCGCTTCCACCGGGTCGAGGGCGCGCAGGGGCGCAGCTTCGAGGGATCGGGCATCGGGCTCGCCCTGGTGCAGGAGCTGGTGCGGCTGCACGGCGGCACGGTCGGGGTGGAGAGCGCCTTAGGGAGCGGCAGCACCTTCACGGTGAGCCTGCCGCTCGGCCGCGCCCACCTGCCGCCGGAGCGCATCCGCGCCGCCCGGGCCGGGGTCTCGACCGCCACCCGCTCGCACGTCTTCGTCGAGGAGGCGACGCGCTGGCTCGACGACGAGGCCGCGCCCGCCTCCGACCTCGTCGAGGCCCCGGGCCCCGCCGGCCTCACCGGCCGGGTGCTGCTCGCCGACGACAACGGCGACATGCGGGCTTACGTCCGGCGCCTGCTCGGCGATGCCGGCCACGCCGTCGAGGCGGTGGCCGACGGGCAGGCGGCGCTGGCGGCGGCCCGCCGCCGCGCGCCCGACCTCGTCCTCTCCGACGTGATGATGCCGGGCCTCGACGGGTTCGGGCTGCTCGCGGCCTTGCGGGCCGACCCGGCCTTGCGCGGCATCCCGGTGATCCTGCTCTCGGCCCGGGCCGGAGAGGAGGCCCGCATCGAGGGTCTCGCCGCAGGGGCCGACGACTACCTGATCAAGCCGTTCTCGGCCCGCGAGTTGCTCGCCCGGGTCGAGACCAACCTGCGCCTCGCCCGCGTCCGGCACGAGGCGGCCGACGCCCTGCGGCAGGTCAACGAGACGCTGGAAGCCCAGGTCGCCGCGCGCACCCGCGAGCGCGACCGGATGTGGCGCCTGTCGCGGGACGTGATGCTCGTCGCGCGCTTCGACGGCACCATCACCGCCCTCAACCCGGCCTGGGGCGCGGTGCTGGGCTGGGAGGCGCAGGACCTGATCGGCCTCCCCTTCCTCGACCTCGTCCATCCGGACGACCAGGCGCGCACGCTGGCGGAGACGCAGCGCCTCGCCGACGGCCACGCGACGCTCCTGTTCGAGAACCGCTACCGCCACGCCGACGGCTCCTACCGCACCCTGTCCTGGACCGCGGTGCCGGGGGAGGCCCACCTGCACGCGGTCGGGCGCGACGTCACCGAGCAGCGCGAGCTGGAGGAGGCCTTCCGCCAGTCGCAGAAGATGGAGGCGGTGGGCCAGCTGACGGGCGGCATCGCCCACGATTTCAACAACCTGCTCACCGGCATCGTCGGCTCCCTCGACCTGCTCTCGACCCGGCTCTCGCAAGGGCGCCTCGACGTCGCCCCGCGCTACATCGAGGCGGCGCTGACCTCGGCCCACCGCGCCGCGGCGCTGACCCACCGGCTCTTGGCCTTCGCCCGGCGCCAGCCCCTCGACCCGCGGCCGGTCGACGCGAACGCCCTCGTGGTCTCGCTCGAGGACCTGGTGCGCCGGACGCTGGGCGAGACCGTCGCCCTGGAGACCCGCCTCGCCGAGGGGCTCTGGCCGACCTTGTGCGACGCCAACCAGCTCGAGAGCGCGATCCTCAACCTCGCGATCAACGCCCGCGACGCGATGCCGGAGGGCGGGCGCCTCGTCATCGAGACCCGCAACGTCGAGCTCGACGCGGTCTTCGCCGCCGCCCACGGCGACGTGGCGCCGGGGGCCTATCTCCGTCTCGCCGTGACCGATACCGGCACCGGCATGCCGCCGGAGGTGGTGCGCCGCGCCTTCGACCCGTTCTTCACCACGAAGCCGCTCGGCCAGGGCACCGGCCTCGGCCTGTCGATGATCTACGGCTTCGCCCGCCAGTCCGAGGGCCACGCGGTCATCACCTCGGAGGTCGGCCGCGGCACCACGGTGGCGCTCTACCTGCCGCGTCATGCCGGCCCGCCCGCCGCGGAAATCCCGGCGCCGGCCCCGGCCGCGACGCCGCCCGCCGGCAGCGGCGAGACGGTGCTGGTGGTCGAGGACGAGCCGGCGGTGCGCAGCCTCATCGTCGACGTGCTGCGCGACCTCGGCTACCGGGCGCTGGAGGCGAAGGACGGCCCGGCCGGCCTCGCGGTCCTGCGAGGCCCGGCCCGCATCGACCTCCTCGTCACCGATGTCGGCCTGCCGGGCCTCAACGGCCGCCAGCTCGCCGACGCCGCCCGCGAGCACCGCCCCGACCTCAAGGTGCTGTTCATCACCGGCTATGCCGAGAACGCCGCCATGGCGGGGTTTTTGGCCCCCGGCATGCAGATGATCACCAAGCCCTTCCCGCTGGAACTGCTGGCGCGGCGGATCCGGGCGATGATCGAGGGGTGAGCGGTTCTCTGCTGTGATCTGCTTTTTTATTCGAAGTCAATAATATAAAAATGCATGGCGCGTCCCCCTCTCCCGTGTGGGAGAGGGGTTAGGGGTGAGGGTGACACGCTTCAGTGAAGAACTGAGCGCATCGTGCTGGTAGCGGGACGGTTCGAGGCTTCTGCGGAACCGTAGCACCCTCACCCCTACCCCTCTCCCACACGGGAGAGGGGATCCCGCGCTTTTTCTTGAACGAGGGGGAGCGGCGGAACCGATTTGCTTCGAGCATGAACCCCGAATGCATCCGCCCATGCACCGGAAGCCCCCTCAGCCATGCGCCCGCCCGCGGAGCCCGCCCCCGGGGTGGACCTGCGCCCCGAACCCCTGTAACAGCACCATCCTCCACGAAAAGACCGTAGGGATTCCCCGCGCGCCGCAGAGCGCCCGCCGCCGATGCGGCCGGCCCTCTCCACGAGGCCATGTGCTACCAAGCCTTGGGCCTCCGGAGCCGATTCGATCCCCGCGCGTCGCCTCACCCGGGATCGAATCACGTGCCTTTTCCTGCTCTGCCCGCCCCGCTCGCCAAGGCTCTCGCCGACCGCGGCTACGAAGATCCGACGCCGGTCCAGGCCGCCGTCCTCGAGCCCGAGACCGAGGGGCGCGACCTCGTCGTCTCGGCCCAGACCGGCTCCGGCAAGACCGTCGCCTACGGCCTCGCGCTCGCCCGCACGCTGCTGGGCGACGCCGAGATGCTGCCCGCCCCCGGCGCCCCGCTGGCGCTGGTGATCGCGCCGACCCGTGAGCTGGCGCTCCAGGTCCACCGCGAATTGTCCTGGCTCTACGGCCCGGCCGGTGCCCGCGTCGTCTCCTGCGTCGGTGGCATGGATCCGCGGCGCGAGAGCCGCTGGCTGGCCGACGGCGCCCACATCGTGGTCGGCACCCCGGGCCGCCTGCGCGACCACCTCGAGCGGCGCAACCTCGACCCGACGGCCCTGCGCGCGGCCGTGCTCGACGAGGCCGACGAGATGCTCGATCTCGGCTTCCGCGAGGACCTGGAATTCATCCTCGGCACCACCCCGGCCGAGCGGCGCACGCTGCTCTTCTCCGCCACCCTGCCGAAGCCCATCGTGGCGCTCGCCGAGGCCTACCAGCGCGACGCGATGCGCATCGCGGTGGTCGGCGAGACCAAGGCCCATGCCGACATCGAGTACCGCGCCTTCCGCATCCTGCCGCGGGAGACCGAGCTCGTGGTGGTCAACACCCTGCGCCAGATCGAGGCGCGCACCGCCATCGTGTTCTGCAACACCCGCAACTCCGTGCGCCACCTCCAGGCGGTGCTGACCGAGCGCGGCTTCCAGGCGGTGGCGCTGTCGGGCGAGCTCGGCCAGGGCGAGCGGAACGCGGCGCTCCAGGCCCTGCGCGACGGCCGCGCCCGGGTCTGCGTCGCCACCGACGTCGCCGCCCGCGGCATCGACCTGCCGGGCCTCGGTCTCGTCATTCACGCCGAACTGCCCAACGACTCCGAGGTGATGCAGCACCGCTCGGGCCGCACCGGCCGGGCCGGGCGCAAGGGCATCAGCGTGCTCCTCGTGCCGCCGTCGCGCCGCCGCCGGGCCGAGGAGCTGATGGTGCGCGCGAACGTGGTGCCGGTCTGGTCCGGCCCGCCGCCGGCCGACGAGATCCGCGCCCTCGACCAGGAGCGCCTGCTCCAGGATCCCCTCGTCACCGACGAGGTGAGCGACGAGGATCGCGCCATGGCCCAGTCGCTGCTCGCCCAGCGCTCGGCCGAGGACCTCGCCGCCGCCCTGGTACGGGCCTACCGCTCGCGCCTGCCCTCGCCGGAGGAGGTCACCGATCCCGGCTTCGCCACCGGCCGCGGCGTGACGCCCCGGCGCGAGACCACGGCCCGGGACACCCCGCGTGCGCCGTTCGGGTCGAGCGTGTGGTTCCGCCTCAATGTCGGCCGGCGCGACAACGCCGACCCGCGCCGGCTGCTGCCGATGCTGTGCCGCCGCGGCGACGTGACCCGCGAGGAGATCGGCGCGATCCGCATCTTCGACCGCGAGACCAAGTTCGAGGTCCGCGGCGGCGCCGCCGAGCGCTTCGCCCATACCTTCCCGCGCACCGGCCCAGCCGACCTCCAGGTCGAGGCCCTGGCCGGCGGCGAGGCCGAGGTGCCGCCGCGCCAGCAGCGCCAGCCCCGCCGCAACTACGCCCGGCGGGGGTGAGGGTCGCGCCCTCTTGATCCCTCCCCCCTCTGCGGGGGAGGGTGCCCCGCGGATGCGGGGCGGGAGAGGGGACGACGCTTCCGGAGAGGTCGCGACCTTCATGAAGGTCGCCGACTGGATCGGCGTCGCGCTGCCCCTCTCCTGGCTCGCTCCGCTCGCCACCCTCCCCCGCGGAGGGGGGAGGGTTCATGACCGGCCAGCCCCACGAGGCCCCGATGAGCGACACCGTCGAGATCCGCCACCGCGACACCACCGCCCGCCTCGCCCTCACCGGGGCCGAGCCGGTCTCCTGGCGGGTCGGCGGCACCGAGTACCTGTGGTCGGGCGATCCGGCGCACTGGAACCGGCACGCGCCCTGGCTCTTCCCGGTCGTCGGGGCGTCGGCCGGGGGCGCCGTCACGGTCGAGGGCCGCGCCTACCCGATGGCGCAGCACGGCTTCGCGCGCGACAGCCGCTTCGCCGTGGTGGCGCAGGCCGAGGACAGCGTGACGCTCCGCCTGACCGACAGCGCGGACACCCGGACGCACTACCCCTTCGCCTTCCGGCTCGACATCACCGCCACGGTGCGGGACGGGGCGCTCGCCTTCGCCTGCGCGGTCCACAATCCCGGCTCCGGGCCGCTGCCCTACGCCCTCGGCTTCCACCCCGCCTTTCCCTGGCCCTTCGCCGGGGCTGAGCGGGCCGCCGGGGGCGGCTACGCGGTGCGCTTCGAGCAGCCCGAGCGGCCGGCGGTGCCGGAGGTCGGCGCCGGCGGCCTGCTGGTGCGCTCCGAGCGGTCGCTGCCCCTCGACGGCGACACCCTGCCCCTCGATCCCGACATGTTCACCGAGGCTCTGGTGTTCCTGAACGCCCGCAGCCGGGCGATGCACTTCACCGCGCCGTCGGGCGCAGCGATCGCGCTCGAAGCCGAGGATTTCCCCCACCTCGCGGTCTGGACCCGGCCGACGGCGCCGTTCCTGTCGCTGGAATGCTGGACCGGCCACGCCGACTGGGCGGGGTTCTCGGGCGAACTGGCCGAGCGCGATTCGCAACGCCTGCTGGCGCCGGGCGCGAGCGCCCATCACGGGGTGACCTTGCGCTTCAACCCAGCCTGAGTCCCCGAGGCGTCAACCGGTCGTCAACCGGGTCCGGGGCCTACTCGCCATCCCCCGATCCGGAGCCCGGCCACCCATGTCCGACGCCGAACCCGCCGACCTGCTGCTGCCCGGCGCACCCGACGTGCGGGCGGCGGCGATCACCTGGCTCGAAGGGCTGGCCGCGGAGCGGCGCCTGTCGCCCAACACCGTCGAGGCCTATCGGCGCGACCTGCGCCAGTTCCTCGCCCACCTCGTCCGCCAGGGGACGAATCCCGACATCCCGGCCCTGATCCGCCTGAAGCCCCGCGACCTGCGCGGCTTCATGGCGGCACGGCGGCAGGAGGGCGTCGGCGGGCGCAGCCTGATGCGGGGGCTGGCCGGCCTGCGCTCCTTCGCCCGCCACCTCGACCGCGAGGGGCACGGCAGCGTCGCGGCGCTCGCCGCGATCCGCTCCCCCAAGGTCGAGCGGCGCCTGCCGCGCCCGCTCCCCGTCGCCGCGGCCATCGCGATGGCGAGCCCCGACATCCGCGCCGGCGAGGAGCGCCCGGCCTGGGTGCTGGCCCGCGACGCCGCGGTGCTGGCCCTCCTCTATGGCTCGGGCCTGCGCATCTCGGAGGCGCTCGGCCTCGCGCGGCGCGACGCGCCCGTCGACGGGATCGATGCCGTGACGGTGGTCGGCAAGGGCCAGAAGACCCGCAGCGTGCCGGTGATCCCCCAGGTCCAGGCCGCGGTGGCGGAGTACCTGAAGCTCTGCCCCTACGCGCTGCCGGCGGAGGGCCCGCTCTTCGTCGGCGCCAAGGGCGGACCGCTCTCGCCGCGCATCGTGCAGCTCGCCGTCGCGTCGATGCGCGGGGCGCTCGGCCTGCCCGACACCGCGACGCCGCACGCGCTCCGCCACTCCTTCGCCAGCCACCTGCTCGGCCGCCAGGGAGACCTGCGGGCGATCCAGGAACTCCTGGGTCACGCCTCCCTGGCGACGACGCAGGTCTACACCAAGGTCGACGCCGCCCGCCTGCTCGACGCGTTCGATTCGGCGCATCCGCGGGCGCGCGCCTCCTGAAGAAGGATCACTCCGCCGGCACCTCGCGGGCGCGCCCGAGGGTGATGTGCGGCACGAGGAGCGCGGTGGCGAAGGCCGCCGCGGAGAACAGCAGCACCGCCCAGAAGGTCTGGTGCAGGGCGTGCTGCAGGACCTGGCGCACGGTCTCGGCCTCGCCCGGCAGGCCGCCCGCCGCGAGCGCCTGCTGCAGGCTGTCCGCCGTGACGGTGCTGCCCGAGGCCGCGAGCCCGTGGTTGAGCACCGCGCCGAACACCGTGGCGCCGAGCGTGCTGCCGAGGTTGCGCGAGAAGATGTTCGAGGCGGTGGCGCTGCCGCGCTGGGTCCAGGGCACGATCTCCTGGATCAGCATCAGGGACGCGTTGCTCACCAGCCCCATGCCGAAGCCCATGACCAGCGAGCCGATCCCGGCCTGGACCGGGTGGCTGCCGGGCTGCAGCGTCACGATGGCGATGGCCCCGAGCGGCAGCATCAGGCTGCCGGTGATCAGGATGCGGCGCAGGCTGAAGCGGTTCAAGGAGCGCGCCGCCAGCGTCGCCCCCATCGGCCAGCCGAGCACCATGACGGTGAGCGCCATGCCGGCGACGATCGGCGTCTGCCCGAGCACGCCCTGCACGTACATCGGCAGGAAGGTGGTGAGCCCGATGAGCGCCATGCCGGCGAGCAGCGAGGTGCCGTTGGCGGCGGCGATCGGCCGGCGCCGCCACAGCGAGGCGTCGATCACCGGCTCCCGCGCCCGGCGCTCCTGGAGGGCCAGCAGCACCGCCGCGACGAGGCCGAGCCCGGCGGCGATGCCGGCGATCGACCAGCGCGCCTCGCCGGCCTCGGTCAGCGCCACCATCAGGGCCGCCACCGTGAGGGTGAACAGGGCCGCGCCCGCCGCGTCGACCGGCCGGCGCTCGCGCCGCTCTCCCTCGTGCAGGAAGGCGATGAACAGGCCCGAGGCGACGAGCCCGACCGGCAGGTTGATCCAGAAGATCCACGACCACGAGGCGTGCGCGATGATGAAGCCGCCCGCCACCGGCCCGACCACCGCCGAGATCGCCCAGACGCTGGCGAGGAAACCCTGGATCCGCCCGCGCTCCTGCGCGGTGTAGAGGTCGCCCACGATGGTGAGCGCGACGGGCTGGATGGCGCCCGCGCCGATGCCCTGGATCAGCCGGAACGCGATCATCGCCGGCATCGACCAGGCGAAGCCGCACAGCACCGAGGCCGCGAGGAACACCGCGATGCCGGTGAGCAGCACGGGCTTGCGGCCGTGGATGTCGGCGAGCTTGCCGAACACGATCGTGGCGGCGGTCTGGGTGAGGAGGAAGCCGGAGAAGACCCAGGCGTAGAGCGACAACCCGCCGAGCTCGCCGACGATGCCCGGCATCGCCGTCGAGATGATCGTCGCCTCGATCGCCACCATCGCCATCGCGGCCATGACGGCGGCGATCACGAGGGGACGGCGCGTCGTCCGGGAGGTCGTCATGGTGGCTCTTCTCGGCGGGATCTACTGGCGTGGCGAAGCCTTTGCCGCGCAGCTAAACCGATCGGCCCGGAAAGCAACTGGCGTCGGGCGCAGGCCAGACCCGCGCAGTCGCGTCGAACGCTTCTCTCGGAGCTGCTCAGCCACGACAAGCATCTCCTCCTACCCACGACCTCATCCTGAGGTGTCAGCCGATCGAAGATCGACTGACCTCGAAGGAGGTCTCCAGAAGTCTCTGTGATTCCTGGAGGCCTCCTTCGAGGCTGCCGCACGCGGCAGCACCTCAGGATGAGGTCGAAGTCTGGATGGAGAAGAGAAATATAGGCATTTTGAGCCAATTTTTCCGAAGTATCACTCCGCGTAAGTCACCGGCAGCGCCGTCGTGTACTTGATCCGCTCCATCGCGAAGGCCGAACTGACGTCGTAGAGGTCGACCGACTGGATCAGCCGCTTGTAGACCCGGTCGTAGGCGGCGATGTCGGGCACGACGATGCGCAGGAGGTAATCGGTCTCGCCGCTCATGCGGTAGAACTCGACCACTTCCGGGATCGTGACCACGGCGGCGCAGAAGCGCTCGGCCCAGTCGGCGGTGTGGCGGTTGGTGCGCACCGAGACGAACACCGTGACGCCGACCCGCATCCGGTCGGGATCGAGGAGCGCCACCCGGCGCTGGATCACCCCTTGCGCCTCCAGCTTCTGGATCCGCCGCCAGCACGGCGAGGCCGACAGGCCGACCCGGGCGGCGATCGCCTCGAGCGATTCGGCCGCATTCTCCTGCAGGCACAACAGGATTTTTCGGTCGAACTCGTCCACGCGAAATTTTTCCACTCTCTCGCAAGTTCACGCAATCGGATTGCGCAACCATGCCGGGTGCGGGTGAATTTCGCAATCCGTCTGCGCGGGCTCCGTGCGATTCTCAGAGTGCCTTCCGAGACCCCGAATCGCCCGAGGATCCCATGTCGAAGCTGTCCTTCTCCGAGCATCCGGCCGCCGTCGGCGAGACCTATGTCGAGCATATGGGCGTCGCCACCAGCTTCGGCCTCAGCATGATCGCCGGCGGCCTCGCCTGTCTGGTGCACGGCATCCTGCCCTTCGCCTTCACCAGCACCGGCTCGCGCACGATCATCCGCCTGCACGACCGCATGGTGGCGAACCGCAGCCGCGCCGCGCAGGCCCGGACCGGCTCCGCCGTCTCGGCCTGACGCACTCTCTCCGTCATTCCCGACCCCCCTTCCTTCGTCGCGGCTTGACGTGTCCGGGGCATTTCCGGACCCTGGCCCCCTGACACGGTCCCGGCAGGTGCTCGTTCCCGAGCGTCCGGACAGGGGCCGGGAAACAGGGAGCATCCGCCCATGCCGTTCCTCAGGCGCGCCGTCGGCGCGCTGGCCGTCGCCCTCGGCCTCGCCACCTCCGCGAACGCCGAGACCGGCGAGGTCCGCTTCACCCGCCAGCCCGGCCTGATCTACATGCCGATGGTGCTGGCCGAGCAGCAGCGCCTGGTCGAGAAGCACGTCGCGGCGGCCGGCCTCGGCGACGTGAAGGTGAGCTGGGTCACGCTGACGAGCGGCGGCGCCTCGGTCGACGCGCTGATCTCCGGCAACGTCGATTTCGTCACCAGCGGCGCCACCAACCTGCTCTTGGCCTGGGACCGCACCCGCGGCGAGGTGAAGGGGCTCGCCGCCTCGGCCGGCGCGCCGATGATGCTCGTCACCCGCAACCCGGCGGTGAAGACGCTGGCCGACTTCTCGGCCAAGGACCGAATCGCGGTGCCGACCGTGAAGGTCTCGGCCCAGGCCGTGATGCTGCAGATCGCCGCCGAGCGCCAGTTCGGCGAGGCCGGCCGCAACAAGCTCGACGCGATCACGATCCAGCTCGGCCATCCCGACGCGGTCGGCGCGCTGTTAGGCGGCACCAGCGAGGTCAACAGCCACTTCTCGCTGCCGCCCTACCAGCAGATCGAGCTGAAGGACCCGAAGATCCACGTCGTGCTCAACTCCTACGACGTGGTCGGGGGACCGCTGAGCAACGCCATCGTGTTCGGCCGCGGCAAGTTCATGGAGCAGAACCCGAAGACCACCGCCGCGGTGCTCGCCGCCATCGACGAGGCCAACGCGCTGATCCGCGACGACCCGAAGCGGGCGGCCGAGCTCTATCTCGGGGCGACCAAGGAGAAGTTCGAGCCCGACGAGCTCGTCGCGATGATGAAGCAGCCCGGCGTCGTGTTCTCGACCACACCCTACGGCACGATGCTGCAGGCCGAGCACCTGGCGAAGGCCGGGGTGCTGAAGAACCGGCCGAAGGAGTGGAAGGACTTCTTCTACAAGGCGGTGCACGGCCAGCCGGGCACCTGAGGCCCTGCTTCGATCTCTCGTATCGATCGGTACGAGGTCGGTCTCTCCCCGACGTCATGTATGGACGGCCCCCGTTTCGCAAGGGTTTGTGAGCATCGGTTTGAGCCAGTCGGTTCAGGAGCAGTCATGTATCCGGCCTCTGATGCCGTCGTGCCGCCGCGGTTGATGCGACGAGGACGACGGCGGGCCACCAAGGGGTGC